>JANMFA010000407.1:0-4076 GCA_031377545.1 Hyphomicrobiales bacterium
ATGCCGCCGCCCGATCAACCGATCGCTGATCTGCCACATCCATGCCGACCACCATCATTTGCTCCCGTGGCGCCGTCTTCAGGATATCGGGGAGGCGGAACGGGTCTCGAACCATCGCGATGACGCGATCCCCGCGTTCGATCAAGGCGGTTGCCAGCGCAAGCCCGATACCCCGGTTTGCGCCGGTAATGAGAACAGTGGTCATGAGAGTCCCGGATTATTCAGCAGCGATGGCGGGTGGCGCTTCAGGCTCCCGGCCCGAAAGATTGTCGAGGCTGGAGATGATGTGCTCCGCCAGCTTGTCCATCAGGGGGGAAGGCTCCAGCCGGTTGCGCATGAGCGCAATCTTGACCGAGGGCAACGCCGGGAACCCGTCGGAAGGCCCCAGCACGCGCATGCCCGGACGGATGGCGCTTTCGGGCAGAACCGATACCGCAAGACCAGCTGTCACGGTTGCGCCGACGGCCGTGGAGTTCCAGCTGGCGTAGAGAACGCGAAACGGCCGACCGATACGTTCGAGCCGCTCCGTAGCGGCCTGCCTCCAGGCACACGTCGGGCGTCCCAGGGCCAGCGGCACCGGCGTTTCCTCATGCACCTGCGAGCGCGAGGATGTGACCCAGAGCAACCGCTCATGGCGGATGACCTCCGCCGCACCGCGGTGGTCCGAATGCGTAATGATTGCAAGGTCAAGCTCATTCGCCTGAATGCGTTCGACAAGCATCGGAGTCGGCTCGCAGATCACAGTCACTTCGACCTTGCTGTTGGAGCGTGTGAAGCGGGCCAGGATTTCTGGCAGATACCGGTCAGCATAATCGTCCGGCACACCCAGCTTGACGCGGCCTGACAGCGCCGCATCCGTGAAGCTCATGATGCAATCGTGGTTGAGACTGACGATACGGCGGGCATAGTCCAGCAGGCGCTCACCGTCCTCGGTCAGCCGCGAGGCGCGGCCGTCCTTCTCGAAAATGTCACGGCCCACCCGCTCTTCCAGCCGCTTCATCTGCATCGAGACGGCAGACTGGGTTTTGTGGACGATATCGGCGGCTTTTGTGAACGAGCCCGTGTCCGCGATGGCGATCAACGTCCTGAGCTGATCAATGTCGAGCAGATGCGCCATGAAAATCTTCCCCCAACGAGCCCTTTGCCCCATCTTATGTCATTATTTGTGATGTTCAAGCTCAAAAACATTCGTTTAATGTATGAATTGAAGGTTGGTATATCAGTTTGGCTGATGAACGCACCTGCTGTCATCGGTTTTTCTGGAGAAGTGACATGACCCATTTCGCGCCCGGAGCCCCCGCTGGTTCCACCTTCACCCTCGCGCTGGCTGGCATCGTGGTTCGTACCGTCAAGCGGACCTTCGCCGCACTGAAAAACCGCCGCCAGGTTGCCCAACTTTATGATCTGGATGATCGTACCCTCAAGGATATCGGTCTGGTGCGCAGCGATGTGCAGGCTGCGTTGGGAAAATCGCTGTTCAGCGATCCCTCGCATCACCTGATGGGTGTTGCAGGCCACAAGCGCAATGTGCCTGCAAAGGCGAACATCCCGTCAGCTGCTATCGTCAAGCCTGCCGAATTCGCGCTTCTTCGATGTGATGATGCGGCTTTGACAGTTGGCAGCATGAAGCCACTGGCAGGATAATCCTGAAGGCTTACCGCGTGATGCTGGCGGCGTAGAGATACAGCGCCAGCGCACCCAGGCCGATACCGATCAGCAGCGCGAGAACCGGCCATATCCACCACCCGCCTGCTGTTTCAGGCATTGATCGCCGGGCCGTCGCGCTGGCGGCTGCGGCGCTTGCGATGGCGGTGGTTGCGATTGCTGCCTTGATTGCAGGTGAGGAAACGTTGCTGGGCGTTTCCGCCGCTACGACCACATTCGATGCCGAAACGACCGGTTCGAGCACTTTGGGTGCCTCGTCAAGCCTCGGCAGTACCTCTGCCAGAGGCTGGACCTGCGCGACGGTACTGTCGATCGTAGCCTTGCCAGCCTCTGCAATCGCCTGCGGCACCGAGGCGGCCTGTGCAAGACCTGCGTCGGACGCGATAGCGGAGCCTGTGGCTTTCGGCAGAAGGGGCGCTGGCGGCAGCTGCACATCCTGCGGCGGGCGGGTCCATTGGCGAAAGGCCTCCGCCGCCGTCATCGGCGAAGAAGGCGCGGCAGGCTCTGGTGTCTGGGCAGGCAAATCCACCGCTGAATGCGGAAGGTCCGGCTCTGCGACACCGGCGGCTGGAAGCGCCTCCGAGGCTTCCAGTGGCATTGGCTGGCGCAAGCGCGGCGGAATGTCCTGCGCCAAGGCCCTCTCGCGCTCCACCAGACGGCGCGCGATATATTGGGTGACATGATCGATGATCGCCGTGTCATCGCCGGTTTCCGCCAGAGTGACGCGCCCTGAGCGCGTTTCCTGAACGAAGCGGAAGGCTGTCTGGTCGCGGTTCATCTCGACAAATGCGATGATGTCGACGAACAGGCGTGGCTTTTCCTGGGCCACAAGTCCGAGGTCGAACAGTTCGATGTCGCGCGGGATAGCGGCATAGAGCGGTGCAAGCTTGCGCCGCAACGCTTCCAGCCGCGCGGCACCATAGCTTTGGGACTCGGTCTTGATGCCCTCGCGGTCCGCCAGTTCCATGCGGGCCTGATTCATCGCCATGGCCAGCGCGATGGCCGCCTGATTGGCATCCATCACGGTGTTGTCGTCCACCGGAAGGCCGAGGCGCTGCATGATATCCTGCACAGGATGTCCCTGAATAAGTGAGGCCATGAGCTTAAGGGAACTGATCCGGCGGTGCAAACCCTACTGAGGGCGGGACCTGCGTCAGATGCACCTGCCGCCATCGACCTCCAGCACATTCCCGGTCACCATGGCTGCGTCATCGGAAGCCAGGAACAGCGCGGCATTGGCGATATCGTTGGGGGTGGAGAGCCGTCCAAGCGGGATCGTGGCCTTGAACATGGCGCGTTTCTCCGGCGTGTCCTCGCCCATGAACGTGGCCAGCAGCGGCGTTTCACCCGCGACAGGCGCAATGCAGCAGACGCGGATCCTGTCAGGTGCCAGTTCAACCGCCATGGATTTGGACAGCAGGTTCACCGCACCCTTGGTCCCGTTGTACCAGGTCAGGCCGGGCCGTGGCCGGATGCCTGCCGTGGAGCCGATATTGATGATCACGCCGCCGCCATGCTGGCGCAGATGCGGCACCACGGCCTGCGCCGTCAGGTAGATCGATTTGACATTCACGGCATAGAGCCGGTCGAACTCGGCCTCGCCCACATCCAGCATTGGCTGGTTGCGGTGGCTGATTCCGGCGTTGTTGACCAGAATGTCCAACCGCCCGAGCTTCTCGATGGCCCGCGCGAAAGCCTTGTTGACGCTCGCGGATTTGGCGACATCGCACCCCATCGCGAAGGCCTTGCGGCCCAGCGCTTTCGCGGCCTCCCGCGCTTTCTCCGTGTTGATGTCCATAACGCAGACTCTCGCGCCTTCGCGCAGATAGGTTTCCGCGATGCCAAGACCGAAGCCCTGTGCCGCACCGGTGATGATGGCGGTTCTTCCCTTGAGACGCATGGTTTCTACCCGTGGTTGATGATGATGGTTTTGGAGGCTGAAAACTCGTAGAGCGCCTCGAAGCCCTTTTCGCGCCCGTGTCCGGACTTCTTCACGCCGCCGAACGGCAGTTCGATACCCCCGCCAGCACCATATCCGTTGACGTAAACCTGACCACAGCGCATCGCGCGGGCCAGCCGCATGGAGCGCTTTGCGTCTGTCGTCCAGATTCCGGCGACGAGGCCATAGGGCGTACCGTTGGCCAGTGCCACGGCATCTACTTCGTCCTCGAAAGGAATGACCGAGAGCACCGGACCGAACACCTCGTCCATGGCAAGCGTGTTGGCGCGGGGAACCGGACCAAAGAGCGTGGGCGCGGCGTAGAAGCCGCCAGAGGGCAGATCAGCCGCAAGTGTGACCTCCGCCAGCACGGGCACGCCCTGATCGCGGGCGCGGGCGGTGAACAACTCCACGCGCTGCTGCTGCCGGCGGTTGATCATGGCCCCCATGTCGCGGTCGTCGCTGTGGCGTC
>JANMFA010000368.1:0-3458 GCA_031377545.1 Hyphomicrobiales bacterium
CGAGATCGCCGAGGCCGGATTCTCCATCGTCGAGCGCGGGCGTCATGCTTCGAAGGGCAAGGACACCCGGCCGTTCTTCGTGGCGAAGCGGCTTTAGCGGTCCTGTTCTCTTGCCAAAACACTAACGCTGCCCTCGCGGCCCTGTGCCATCCTGACCGCATCCCGCGTCTTCCGAACCCAAACCCCGAACGAAGCGCATACGAATCAGCCTCTTCCGGCCATCCTTGCCTGTCCTGCCCGGTTTCCGGTCAGGACGGCGTTGCGCCCTTGTCCTCACGGGGTGATGGTCCTTTCCATACGAGTGCTGCGATGAGACCCAGGATGGCACCCAGCGGACCGATAGCGAAGATCGCTGTCATGGCAGCCTCAAGACTTCGGTCATGTGTGTTTGAAGACAAAGCCGCTATCGACATCCATCCCACTCCGGCAGTGACCAGATAGCCGCCGACCAAACCAAGGATGCTGCGAACCAGCTTTGACATTGCATCGCTCCTGAAAGCCCTCGCGGCGAGTGACGCGGGGCAGCACGAAAATCCCGATCCGGCGGGCGTGGTGCCGAACCGCACATTGCTTTGGTTGCGACAATCCTAACGCGGTTCCCATCGCCCTGTCCCATCCTGACCGGCTCACACCCCTTCGGAACCCAAACCCCGAACGAAGCACAAACGAATCAGCCTCGGCCCTTGCGCGAGGGATTCCGACGCTTTAGGCAAGCCGCCAGACGAGGCCACGGCGGAACGTGGTTAACCAACGGATAACAGATCATGGCGACGCACAACGTTCTTCTTCTCCCCGGCGATGGCATCGGCCCGGAGGTGGCGAAAGAAGTCGAGAAGGTCGCAGCATGGTTTGGCAAGGCAGGCATCGCCACGTTCAACGCCGAGAAGGATCTCGTGGGGGGCGCGGCCTACGATGCCCACAAGGTGGCGATCAGCGATGCCGCCATGGCGCGCGCGATGGCCGCCGATGCCGTACTGTTCGGCGCAGTCGGGGGGCCGAAATGGGCGGATGTGCCGTACAATGCACGACCGGAAGCTGGTCTGCTGCGCCTGCGCAAGGACATGCAGCTCTTCGCCAACCTGCGCCCTGCCGTCTGCTATCCGGCGCTCGCCTCCGCCTCGTCCCTCAAGCCCGAGATCATCGAGGGTCTTGACATCATGATCGTGCGGGAACTCACGGGCGGCGTTTATTTCGGCGAGCCCAAGGAGATCGTCACGCTGGAGAACGGCGAGCAGCGCGCGGTCGATACACAGGTTTACACCACGCACGAGATCGAGCGCATCGCACGCGTGGCGTTTGATCTGGCGAGAGTTCGCCGCAACAAGGTGACATCATCCGAGAAGCACAACGTGATGCGCTCCGGCGTGCTGTGGAAGAAGGTCGTCACCGATGTCCATCAGCGTGAATACAAGGACGTGGAACTGGATCACCATCTGGCGGATTCCTGCGGAATGCAGCTCGTACGCTGGCCCAAGCAATACGACGTCATCGTCTGCGACAATCTGTTCGGCGACATGCTGTCGGATATCGCGGCGATGCTGACGGGATCGCTCGGCATGCTGCCTTCAGCGTCACTGGGGGCGCCGGATGCGAAGACCGGCAAGCGCAAGGCGCTCTATGAGCCGGTGCATGGCTCGGCGCCCGATATCGCGGGCAAGGGGCTCGCCAATCCGCTGGCCATGATCGGCTCGTTCGGCATGGCTTTGCGCTATTCCTTCGGCCTCGTTGAAGCAGCTGATCTTCTGGACAAGGCGATGGCGGCGGTGCTGGCCGACGGCATCCGCACGGCCGATATCGCATCCAAGGGACAGAACGCGGTCAGCACGACAGATATGGGTGATGCGGTAGTGAAGGCGCTTGGCAAGCTGAACTGAGCGCTACAGCCGCAACAGCCTTCGCAGCACCGACAGCACCACAAGATGCAGCATGACCGAGGCGATGATGATGCCCATCGCCTTGGTCATGTCAGGCCGGACCATGCTGCCGAAATAGCTGTTGTAGATCACGATGCCGACCACGATGCCGATCATCGTGATGATGGCGTTGCCGAACAATCCGAAGCCGATTGGCCCCATGATCATGTCCATCAGCCAGCCAACGGCAAGGGATGCGCAGATCGCGATCAGCAGAACCAGCAGCTGTTCGTTGAAGCTCAGATGGGAAAGTCCAATGAATTTCCACATGGTGGATTGACCTGCTACGCTGTCAAGGCATTTCCGCCTTGCTCAATGACGGACCGTGTCATTGATCCCTGAAGGATTGGTTATTGGCAAACTGAATCGGCAATTTTGCAAGCAATTTCGAATGCGCTGCTGTCAGACGGGCGCTGACCAGAATGGCTGACTACCGCCAGCCAAAGGCCAGCCTCTCGCGTGAAACGGTTCCGAAGGTCTCATGGGCACGGCCGACCATGAGGCCACCCAGCTTTTCGTAGAACTGCAACGCCCGGTCGTTGTCCCCCAGCGACCAGACCACCAGCGACGTCAGGCCGTGGTTGGCCAGTTCCCGCTGCGCCGCGGAGAAAAGCCTGCGGCCAAAGCCGAGTCCCTGGAATTCCGGCAGGAGATAAAGCTCGAAGATTTCCCCGCGGTAGGGCAGGGACGCCGCACGATTGCGCCCGTAGCTGGCGTAACCCGCGATGGTCTCGTTGAAATCCAGCACCGCGATGCGGCTGCCTTTGGAAATGGCGTTGGCCCACCAGCTTTCGCCCCGGCGCTGCACCATGCGTTCAAGGTGCGCACCCGGGATGATGCCACGATAGGCCTCCATCCACGCTGCGTCATGCACGGCAGCAACACCTGCGGCATCGGCAGAAGCTGCGGTCCGGATTCGGATCGTCCTTGTGCTCATCGGAATGTTTTACGGTGTGTTAACCATAGGCGTAAAGCCCGAAAGGCAACGGAGCGCGAGAATTCAACACACGCGCTTCGCTATCGCGCCGCCCGGAAGGCCCCGACAAAGGCCGGTCCGGCTTCTCCGGCGGCTTCCAGCGAATAGCCGCCTTCCTGCAGGATCACGGTCGGCAGGCGCATGGCGCCGAAAATGCTGCCGATGGTTTCAAAGGCCGCCGTCGTGACCGCAAGCTTTGACAGCGGGTCATTGCGGTGGGCATCCCAACCAGCCGAAAGCACGAGCGCCTCGGCGCCAAAGGCCCGCGCGGCATCCGCCAGATCCCGGCAGGCCGCCGCATAGGTCGCATCATCGGTACCTTGCGGGAGCGGAACATTCAGGTTTGCGCCTTTTCCCGCGCCGCGGCCCCGTTCGTCCGCAAAGCCGGAGTAGAACGGATAATAGCTGGTGGGATCAGTATGCGTCGAAGCCACCAGAACATCATTACGGTCATAGAAGATCGCCTGCGTACCGTCGCCATGGTGTGTGTCGAAATCAAGGATCGCGACCTTCGCGAACCTTTGGCGCAGAACCTCCGCCGCGATGGCTGCATTGTTGAGGAAGCAGAA
>JANMFA010000449.1:0-11994 GCA_031377545.1 Hyphomicrobiales bacterium
GAGCAGCGCATGAAGGTGTCTGCGGCGCTGTTTCGCCAACCGCTGAGCCGCCCGGCCGCCGTTCAGGAGCTGATCGACGACAAGGTAAAAATCACCGAGGGCCGTCGGCTCGGCATGCGCATGACGCCTGCCGGTCTGGACGAAGCCATGTCCCGCCTCGCATCGAGCGTTCGCCAGAATGCATCGCAGTTCGAGCAGAACCTGATCAAGGCGGGGATCGACCCCGACGCCGTCAAGGCGAAGATCACAGGTCAAGCGATCTGGACAGAACTTCTGCGCCAGCGCGCCCGTTCGCAGAACATCTCGAATGCCGAACTTAACGCTGAACTCGAGCGGCGGGCCGCCAAGGGTGACGCCAAAGTGACGGATTATGTCATTCGCCAGGTCGTGTTTGTGGTCCCCGCGGGCTCCAACCCTGGCCAGCGCGAGCGCGACGCAAACGCCTCCCGTGGTCGTTTCACGGATTGCGAAACAGGCGTGGACTACATGCGGACGCTGCGGGATGTCGCTGTGAAAGAGCGCATCGGTCGCTCTTCTGTGGATATGCCGAAGCAGACACAGGATCTTCTGGCAAAAACACCCCTCGGCCGTCTGACGCCTCCTTTCCGATCCGAACAGGGGATCGAGATGATCGCGGTCTGCGAAAAGAACGAGCGCCAGGACAACATGGTTCTTCGCAACCAGATCGAACAAGAGCTGATGCAGAAGCGGACAGAAGGATCGTCCACGACCTATCTCAATGAGTTGAAGTCCAGAGCAGAAATCCGGCGCTGACGCAGTGGCGCAGATCGACGCCCTGCCCCCGCTGCGCGACGTCATTGCGCAGCATGGCCTCGCTCCCCGCAAGGCGCTTGGACAGAACTTTCTTCTTGATCTCAACCTGACATCCCGCATTGCCCGAAGCGCCGGTGACCTGACGGGATTTCACGTTCTGGAAGTCGGACCGGGGCCTGGCGGTCTTACACGCGCCATTCTCGCGGCCGGGGCCGAGCATGTCACGGCCATCGAAATGGACGAGCGTTGCCTGCCGGCCCTGGCCGAGATTGCCGCCCACTATCCTGGCAAGCTGACCGTGATTTCGGGCGATGCATTGACCGTCGACATGGCGGCATTGGCACTGGGACGGCCGACCCACATCATCGCCAACCTCCCGTATAACGTCGCCAGCCCGCTGATCATCGGCTGGCTGCAGGCGCAACCCTGGCCACCATGGTTTTCAACGATCACCGTGATGGTGCAGAAGGAATTTGCGGAAAGGCTCGCCGCGACGCCCGATCAGCGCAAGGACTACGGTCGTCTTGCCATCCTGACGGCTCTCAGAGCGGAGGCCCGCATCCTCTTCAATGTGCCGCCAACCGCATTCGTACCGCAGCCCAAGGTCATGTCGAGCGTTGTTCAGCTTGTGCCGCGCGCCGATGCGCCAGAATTTGCAATGCCGTTGCTGGAGGACCTGACGCGCGCGGCGTTCGGCCAGCGGCGCAAGATGCTGCGGCAATCGCTCAAGAGCATCGGGGATTCGGCATCATTGCTCGAGGCTTGCGGGATCAAGCCGGAGAAGCGGGCTGAAGAAATCACGCCGGATGACTTTCTCACGATGGTCCGCGTGCTCGAGGCGCGCCGCAGCCTGCAACAGACCGGATGATTCAGCCTTCCAGCATCCGTTGCAGTTCGTCCGACATGGATTCGGCGGCAAGTCCAAGCTGCGGGTTGCGAACCCGCGCACTGCGCGCCGCTCGCAGAATGCACTTCAGCGTTGCGTAGGATTCATCCAGATCATCATTCATGATGACATAGTCGAAATGGTGCCAATGCCTGAGCTCGGTGCGCGCGGTTTCAAGACGACGTCGAATGACTTCGGGCGAATCCTCGGCACGCCGCTCAAGCCGATTTTTGAGAATCGCCGCACTGGGAGGCAGAATGAAGATGCTAACGATATGCTCGCGCATCGTTTCGTAGAGCTGCATCGTGCCCTGATAGTCGATATCGAACAGGACATCGCGGCCCTCGGCCAATGCCGTTTCTACGGGCTCGCGCGGCGTGCCGTAGAAATTGCCATGGACCTCGGCCCATTCCAGCAACTCTCCCCCCGTGCGCATGGCTTCGAACCGGGCCTTGCTGACAAAGTGATAGTGGATGCGCTCGACTTCGCTTGGTCGACGCGGGCGGGTTGTCGCGGAAACGGACATGCTGATGGAGCGATCCTCCTGCAGTAGCATGCGGCTAAGTGTCGATTTTCCCGCACCGGACGGCGATGCGATGACAAAGAGAACGCCGTTGCGCTGTCCCTGTGCCATACGCCCTTCCTCACTCGACATTCTGCACCTGCTCCCGCAGTTGCTCGACCAGTGTTTTCAGATCAATGCCGATCGTGGTCAGAGCCATGTCGTTCGATTTAGCGCACAACGTATTAGTTTCGCGTGAAAGTTCCTGCGCCAGGAAGTCAAGGCGACGGCCGATGGCACCGCCGCGGTTCAGCAATTCACTGACCTGCGAAACATGGGCTGCAAGCCGATCAAGCTCTTCGCGGATGTCTGCCTTCACCGCGATCATCATCGCTTCCTGGTGGAGACGCTGGCCATCAAGCTGTTCTGCCGATGCCGCGCCGAGAAGATCCTCGATTTGCCGTTGCAGCCGCATCCGCACAGCTTCCGGGCTGCGGGAAGGCAACTGATCGGCCTGTTTCGCCAGCTTTCCGATACTCTTGATCCGTTCGGAGAGAATAGCCTGCAAGGCATCGCCCTCGCGCTCGCGCATGCCGCAAAGCCCGATGACCGCCTCTTCCAGTGAAACAAGGATCGCCGTGGACAGCGCCTCAGCCGTCTCTGGTGACGCATCCTGCTCGACTGTTTCGACCACACCACGCACCCCAAGAAGTGCGTCCATCGAAGGCGGCGCAAGGCCAGTCGCCACAGCAGCGTTGGACAGTTTGCCAGCCAGGGCGCGCAACAACGGTTCGTTGATCTTGATGTCCGCTACTGTTGCAGGCCGGTTCAGGTCGAGCGCTGCATGCACCGTACCCCTGCCGATGACCGTGCCGATCATGCGGCGCGCTTCCGCTTCCACGAAATCCAGACCGGGCGGCAGCCGGATCCTCAGGTCAAATCCCTTGGCGTTGACGGACTTGAGTTCCCAGGACCAGACCGCCCCCGCAGCCTGTCCCTGCGCGCGGGCAAATCCTGTCATGCTGCGGATGGTCATCGAGAAACAGCAACAATCAGCGAAGCTGCGGAACGGTTTTGGCCGAATTCAGATCGTAGGTCTTGTTGCGCAGCGGATCCCGCGCTGTGCCCTCCACGGCATCAAATCCGCGCTGCAGGCCCCGACGCCCCGCAGGCGCAGCCGGTTCCGGATCGGTGGGCGCAAGATCTGTCGTGTTGTTCTGGATGATCGGTCCCGGATTGGCCACAGCCTGCTGCGAGTTTCTCTGCATCGACTGGCGGCGTCCTGGCGCGACCGGATAACTCTCGACCCCCCCGGCAGATGGCTGCTGCGGCTCGTCGACAAAGGCTCCTGATGGCGCGCCCTGCCCAGCCGGGCCAATCCCGCCCTGACTCGTCACTGCGCCAAAAACCTCCAGCGGAACTGGCGGCACGGAGAAAGCCGAAACGGCTGACGGTGGCGCGGGCGCAGCTGCCGGAGCAGGTCCGCCAAGCTGGAACCCTGGCGGCACAAGGTCAGACCGCTGACCGGGCCGCAGGGGCGCGGGCGCGGGCGCGGGCGCCGCAGGAGCTGGCGCAATCTGGGCCGCACCTGGTGTTTCGCCACGTTCGATCTGCCGCCAGCGCGCAACGTTGCGATTGTGCTGTTCCAGCGTCTCGGCGAAGGCATGGCCTCCGGTGCCATCAGCCACAAAGAAAATGTCGCGGGTGCGCGAAGGATTGGCGGTCGCCTCCATTGAAGCCCGACCGGGGTTTGCAATGGGGCCCGGTGGCAAACCGTTGATGACATAGGTGTTGTAGGGCGTCGGCTGACGTACTTCCGTCGCCAGAATACCCCGGCCCAGCGTGCCCTTGCCGCCAACGAGTCCATAAATGATGGTCGGATCGGATTCGAGGCGCATGCCACGGTTCAGCCGGTTGACGAAGACCGAGGCGACCCGCGTGCGCTCATCGGAGCGACCGGTCTCCTTCTCGACGATGGATGCCAGTATGACCAGATCGGTCGGCGCGCGCAAAGGCAGATCAGGGCTGCGACGGGCCCAGATTTCCTGCAGGATCTTCTTCTGGTCAGCTTCCATGCGGGCCAGCAACTGCTCGCGGCTGAACCCGCGCCCGAAGCGATAGGTGTCGGGCAGCAAGGCTCCTTCCCGGGGAACCGTTCGTATGTCGCCGACCAGAATCTCGTTCTCGCGCAAGCGATTGACGATCTGCTCGCTCGTCAGCCCCTCTGGAATCGTGATCGAATGCAGGATCGATTTTCCATCGACAAGTATATCGCGCACTTCCTTGAGAGAGACATTCTGCTTGAACTGATATTCGCCGAATTTCAGGCTGGGGCTGCCGGAAAGGTAGTGCTGCGCCTGGAAGAGCAGCGGCTGGTTAATAACGCCCTCCTGCTCAAGGATCTGCGAAATATCCATCAGGCCGGAGCCGCGCGGGATAAAGACGATCTTGTCCTGCTGAAGTGGCCCGGCACCATTGATCTGGCTCTGGCCATACATGATGCCCGCGCCGCCGACGATGGCCAGGAACACAAGGAGCGTAAAGAATGCACTGAGTTTGCCCAGGAACCCGCCAGAGCGGCGGCGGCGTGGCGGCTCGGGTGGTTCAGGCGCCCTGACGGGCTGCAACGCTTCGCGCGCGCCACGAGGAGACCAGCGCCTGCCTGACGAAGGAGGCACCGGATCATTCATGAGCGTGCTACCAGCCGCTGGAACCAGATTATCAGCCGACATCGGCCTGCTCTTTTCCCCGTTCACGCAGAAGATCACTGTTATAGTATCGCTCGGTCGATTGTGGCAAATCCGCGTCAGACACTGCAACGATGCCGGTTCTTTTCACAGCATAAACTTTCGCTGTCATATCATCGCCATTCCGCCGTTCACATGGATGGTCTGGCCAGTCACATAGGCTGCTTCGGTTGACGCGAGATAAACGGCAGTTGCGGCGATTTCATGGGCGCTTCCCAGCCTGCCCATGGGAACGGACCCGAGGATGCCCTCTTTCTGCTTCTCGTTCAATTCTGCCGTCATCGCGGTTTCGATGAATCCCGGCGCGATACAATTGACGGTGATGTTGCGGCTGGCGACTTCCGCAGCCAGTGACTTCGACATGCCGATCATGCCCGCTTTCGACGCGGCATAGTTGCCCTGCCCCGGATTGCCGGTGACGCCCACGACGGAGGTAATGCCGATGATGCGCCCATGGCGGCGCTTCATCATGCCCCGCAGGGCCGCCCTCGACAGGATGAAACCGGCGGTCAGATTGACAGCAATCACCTTGTCCCAGTCGTCATCCTTCATGCGCAGGAAAAGACCATCACGGGTAAGGCCCGCGTTGTTGACCAGGATATCGAGGCTGCCCATGGCAGATTCCGCTGCGGGAACGAGGCTTTCCACCGAAGCGCGGTCGGACAGATCAGCCGTCACGACGTGAACCCGGTCACCCAGCGTTGCCGCCAGCCTGTCCAGCGCCTCGCGGCGCGTGCCCGACAGCGTGACTGTGGCACCCTGCGCATGGAGCGCCGTGGCGATGGCCGCACCAATTCCGCCCGATGCACCCGTGACCAGTGCAGTTTTTCCCGAAAGATCAAACATCTGACACTCTTCCCTTCAACCTGCGGCCTGAAAAGCAGCCACATCGGCCGGCGTTCCAACGGCGGATGCCGTAACACCTTCGGCTATCCGCTTGACGAGACCATTCAGCACCTTGCCAGCGCCGATTTCCACAAAATGTGTCACGCCCTCATTGGCCATGAACTGCACGCTTTCGCGCCAGCGCACCGTGCCTGTGACCTGTTGCACGAGCAGCGCCTTGATCTCGGCGGGATCGCTGACAAAGACTGCTTTCACATTGGCCACCAGCGGAACTACAGGCGCATTGACGGTGACACTTGCCAGGGCCGCAGCCATGGCGTCCGCTGCTGGCTGCATGAGGCTGCAATGGAAAGGCGCGGAGACCGGCAGCAGCATGGCGCGTTTCGCCCCCTTCGACTGGGCAAGCACAATCGCGCGCTCAACGGCAGCCTTGTGACCCGAGACAACGACCTGACCGCCGCCATTGTCGTTGGCGGCCTGACAGACATCGCCTTGGGCAGCCTCCTGCGCCACCGCATCGGCATCCGCGAAATCGAGGCCGATCAGGGCGGCCATCGCGCCGACGCCTGCCGGAACGGCAGCCTGCATGGCGTTGCCACGGATGCGCAGCAGACGCGCCGTATCGCCCAAGCCGATCGCGCCTGCTGCTGCCAGCGCAGAATATTCGCCGAGCGAATGGCCTGCGACGCAGGCAGCCGCTGTTTTCAAGTCGACACCCGCCTCAGTCTCGAGAACCCGCATAACGGCCATGCTGACCGCCATCAGTGCGGGCTGCGCGTTGGCCGTCAGTGTCAGCTCTTCCAGCGGTCCTTCGAACATAAGGTGAGAGAGCTTCTGCGACAGGGCCGCATCGACCTCATCGAACACGGCGCGCGCCACCGGAAAGGCCTCGGCCAACGCCTTGCCCATGCCGACGGACTGGCTGCCCTGTCCGGGAAAGATGAACGCCGTCTTCGCCATTGCCGCCTCGTGAAAGTGCTATGCGCGACATGAAAGCCGCGTGTCGAGGCACCGCCCCACACCGTGCGCGGGAGAATGTCAAGCTTTTGCGGTGTCTTGGAGCGGTCGGGCCATTCCGGATTCGACAGACCGAGTCTCTCCTAGCCCGTCAGAATTGGACGTAGCGACGCGATCTCGTCCCCGATGAACGCAAAAAAAGCAGCAACGGCGGGCGTCTTGCGCATGTCGGGGTGCGCCAGAATCCGCCAGCTTCGCGTCAGATCCGGCACCTCATCGAACAGCCTCACGAGATCGGGCTCGGAATTGCCCAGCGCTAACGGCATTGGCACGGCCGCAACGCCGGATTTCGCTGCCGCGACAAGGCCCAGGACGCTGCTGACACGAGCCGCAATCTTCGCATCCTGGGCCACTTCCGCAAGCCACTGGGCGGCCCGGTTGCTCGCCATTGGTCCATCGAAACCCACAACCGCATGTCTGTTCAGGTCGGCGAAGCTTTCAGGCTTCCCGAAATTCTGGACATAGCTATGGCTTGCATAGACCGACCAGATAGAATCCGCGATCTTGCGACCGACCAGCACGTTGTCGTCGGTGTCGCCGGACCGAAGTGCGACATCCGCCTCACCCTTGTAGAGATCGACGTACTTGTCGCTCATCACGAACTCCACCCTCAATCCAGGATGGCGGGCATAGAAGCGTTCGAGAAGCGCTGACTTGACGATCCGCACCATAACGGGTTCCGGGCAAGTCACGCGGATGACGCCTACCTCTACCCGGTCAATGGCGGCCTTGCGATGCGCGAAGGCCAGCGCTGCACGCTCGATCTCCTCCGCATAGGGCAACATCTCCTCGCCGAATGCGGTCAGGCGGTAGCCCGCAGTCTGCCGCACCACGAGTGCGCGGCCGATCTGGCGCTCCAGTTCGACAAGTCGGCGATGGACGGTGGACTGACTGAGATTCAGCGCTCTTCCCGCCGCCAATGTGCTGCCATGGCGGGCGACGGCCAGAAAATACTTGATGTCATCCCAGACGAACATTCCCGCACTATGCACTTCTGCCGATTGGTCGCGCAACCTTGCGGCTCCCTTGCACCATCCACACCACCTACCTTCAAATTCCGCGCAGGCGAACAGTA
Organism: Hyphomicrobiales bacterium; assembly: GCA_031377545.1. GTDB lineage: Bacteria > Pseudomonadota > Alphaproteobacteria > Rhizobiales > Beijerinckiaceae > JADCCX01. The sequence continues at coordinate 7,848 of JANMFA010000449.1, forward strand.
GCGCCCGACGCACGTCAGGGAGGAGACAGGCATGACAATCCATGAACGTATTCAGAAAATTGCCGGAACCAGCATGGCCAGATCCGGCATCATCGCGGCAGCCCTGCTTTCACTCTCTCTTAGCAGCGCTTTTGCCCATGATCCGGTCGAGACGGACGGTGACAAATACAAAGTGCGTTTCGAGAATGCCCGCGTTCGCGTGCTTGAATACCGCGATATGCCTGGTGCGAAAACGCAAGAGCACAATCACCCCGCTTTCGTGGTCTATGCGCTCAGCGCATTCAAGCGCGCCATCAGGCTGCCGGATGGCAAGGTCTTGATGCGTGAATTCAAGGTCGGTGATATCATGTGGTCCGATGCCCAGACGCATATCGGCGAGAACGTTGGTGACACGCCAACGCATATCATGATGATCGAAATGAAGTGAGGCGTGCGAAGTCGCGCCATTGCATTCGACATGGGTGGTGCGTCTGTGCTGTTTTGGCGGATGACGGAGGGCTGTTTGCTGCATTGACCTCAGGTCCGCGTATTCCGCCGCGCATGGCGAGTCGGCACGCGAACGTTGCGTCTGCACCGCAGCGGTGGCGATTCGAGTAGCCAAGAGCAAGTTTTTCTACCACTATCCGAACATCAAAATGCCGCTACCATTGTGGATCCCACGAGCAATGCGATCCACAATGAGCCGACCTTACAGCAGAGCAGAAATGGTGGCGGACGGCGTCGTGCACGCGGTCGCGCTCATACTGGCAGCCACTGGCGTCGTTCTGCTGGCGATGTACGTTTGGCTCGAACGCAGCGGGATCGAGCTGTCCGCCACGATCATCTACGGCGCCGGACTGGTCCTGATGTTCAGCTTTTCCTTCGCCTACAACATGGCGACACAGGCGCAACTGAAGGCGCTTTTGCGGCGTTTCGATCATTCGGGCATCTACCTGATGATTTCCGGAACCTACACACCGCTGCTCACCCAGCTTCAGGATTCGCTGACGGCGTGGATTCTTGGCGCATCGGTCTGGACCGTGGCATTGACGGGTATTGCGCTGAAGTTTGCCCTTCCGCGCCGTTTCGAGAATGGATCGGTAGTGATCTACATGATCCTGAGCTGGGCGGCCCTGTTCGCGATCGGGCCGATTGCTGCGTCGCTTCCGGCGACAGCCTCTGCGCTGCTGATCGCAGGCGGCGCGATCTACTCCATCGGAGTCGTGTTCTATCTGTGGGAGCAACTGCTGTTTCAACGCGCGATCTGGCATACCTTCGTGGTCGCCGCCGCATCGTGCCATTTTGCGGCCATTGCCGCCTGCATGGGCTTTGTCGCGTGATGCAAGACAGTCCGGACACATGAGCGGTTGGCGCTGCGGCTTTGCGGTGCCATTTTCCGCTGCCGTTTTCCCTTGCCTTTTTCCGCACTCTCCGCCATACGCCACCCTCCAGTTCTGGCCGGAGGCTGAACGGAGGGATGGTCATTTCTGCCGAAAGTTCGAAACATCGACTTTCGGTTGCCATCAGGATCGGTGATCCGTCCTCCTGTGTCTCCGCCTTCGATGTATTCCGTCGAGCCTCTTCCGGGCTCGAAGGGCTCCGCGCCGGAAAAGGATCAAACGGGCATTCGCCTATTTGACATGCAACATGAAGAGAGGCTTCCATGCCACTGTATGAACACGTATTCCTGTCTCGGCAGGACGTGTCCGCGCAGCAAGTCGAGACGATGACCGAACAGTTCAAGGGCATCATCGAAGCTGCGGGCGGCACTATTTCCAAGATCGAGTACTGGGGCGTGAAATCGCTTGCGTACCGCATCAAGAAGAACCGCAAGGCGCATTTCGCGCTGCTCAACATCTCGTCGCCCGCCGCTGGCGTTTTCGAGATGGAGCGTCAGATGAAGATCAACGAAGACGTCATCCGCTTCATGACCATCAAGGTCGAGGCGCTTGAAGAAGGCCCTTCGGCCATGATGCAGCGCCGCGAGCGTGAAGAGCGTCGCGACCGCGAGCGTGACGGTGGCGGCGGTGGCCGTGATCGTGACAGCGGTTATGGCTACGAACCCCCGGTGGAGGATATCTGATGAGCACTGGTTCCGGTTCGGGCCGTCGCCCCTTTTTCCGCCGCAAGAAAACCTGCCCGTTCACCGGCGCAGGCGCTCCGCTCATCGATTATAAGGACGTGAAGCTGCTTTCGCGCTACATTTCCGAGCGTGGCAAGATCGTTCCATCGCGCATCACGGCGGTTTCCGCCAAGAAGCAGCGCGAACTGGCGCAGGCCATCAAGCGCGCCCGCACGCTGGGCCTCCTGCCCTATGTGATCAAGTAAGCAGTTCTTCCCGGCGGGTTCGCCCGCCGGGTTCGTCATCGTCGTCTGCCGGACCGCCTGAAAGGCCAAAGTCCCGCAGGTATTGCTGGGGCATATCGCCTCTAACCGATCCGCACGGACGGGACAGCAGGACAGGAACCCATGGCCAACGCCATCATCATTGCGGTTATTGCAGGGCTCGCTTCGGCGATGCTGGCTGCTGCCGCCATGTCGGGTCCTGCCATCGGGCTGTTTTTTGTCATTCTTGCCCCCCTTCCGCTGATGATCGTTGCGATGCGCTGGCAACCGCTGCTTGCGGTTCTGGGCGGTGCGCTGATGGCGGCGGCACTGGCATTCTTCATCCGCGGCAGCGCGGCGATCTCTTTCAGTGTGCTGGTCACCCTGCCCGCCTTCATTGTCGGCACGATCCTATGGCGCGGCGCGTTCGAGGGCCGCAAGCTCGTGGGTATGCTCTGCCTTTCGGCGGCAGGATATGCTGTTCTGGCAACACTCGTCGGCGCATTCTCGATCAGTTTCGATTTCGCTACCCTTGATGAGCACCTTCTGCGGCAGTCCGAAACCGTGTACCGCTTCATGATGGGCATCGGGCGCGATGCGCCGCTGACCGCTCCGGGCGGCAATGACCCACAATTGTTCATCCGGGCCTATGCCAATGCGGTCGCGCCTCTGAGCTGCGCGATGCTTGCGGTCATCTACATGTTCAACGTCTGGCTTGCGGCGAAGATCGCGCATCGGTCCAGCCCCGAGGTGTTCCAGTGGGCACCTGTGCCGATGATGCAGCTGCCGCGCCTCGTCCTTCCAGCCGCTGCGCTGGCGCTGGTGGGAGGTATCCTGCCGGGATACGGCGGTCTGATCATGGAACTTGTCGGTGTTGCGGCTGTCATCTGTCTGACAGCGCTGGGCTATGCAGCCGTGCACCACGCCACCCAGGGGCTTGGCGCGCGCGGCCTTGTGCTCACCCTTTTGTGGCTCACAACCCTTGTTTTCGGACTTCCCGCCTTTGCCATGCTGGCGGCGGGCATTGCCGAACTCACCTTTGGCTGGCGCGAAAAGATAATCGCCAACCGGAAACCCTGAACTTTTCATCAAACGACCAACACAGGAGTCAAAAACATGGACGTTATCCTTCTCGAGCGCGTGGCCAAGCTTGGCCAGATGGGCGAAGTCGTCAGCGTGAAGCCTGGCTATGCCCGCAACTTCCTGCTGGCCCGTGGCAAGGCACTGCGCGCCACTTCGGCCAACAAGGCCGTCTTCGACAAGCAGAAGGCGCAGCTTGAGGCCCGTAACCTCGAAGCCCGCTCCGAGGCCCAGAAGGTTGGCGAGAAGCTCGACGGCGCTTCGGTGACCCTCATCCGTCAGGCCGGCGAATCCGGCGTGCTTTACGGCTCGGTGTCCACCCGCGATATCGCGGATGCGCTGACCGCGGCCGGTTACTCGGCCGGTCGCCAGCAGATCACGCTGCAGCAGCCGATCAAGGCACTTGGCCTGCACAGGGTGCCGGTTCACCTGCATGCGGAAGTGGATGTGACGATCACCGTGAACGTCGCCCGCTCGAACGAAGAGGCTGATCGTCAGGGCCGCGGCGAAGTTATCGTGGCTGATCGTGATGATGGCAACCTGGACGATCTCGGCCTCGAGATCGGCGCAGCGCTTGCCGAAGCTGGTCCGCGCGCGGAACTTTGATCTGTTCTTCTCTCTCCCTGCTTGCAGTGCGGGAAAGAAGATGAAGAACGCCCGGCGTCCGCGCCGGGCGTTCTTGTTTTTGACGGGATTCAGGCGACACTGATGCGGGAAGTCGTCAAGCTGATTCGGACAAAAATTTTTGCCCTGTGAATAGCGG
>JANMFA010000468.1:0-9625 GCA_031377545.1 Hyphomicrobiales bacterium
AGGGCGACATCGTGCCAGGATCGACGTTGAGATAGGGATCAAGCTTCTTCAGCCGGATCGTATAGCCGCGCGCCTGCAAAACAGCGCCAAGCGCTGCTGCTCCGAGACCTTTACCAAGCGAGGAAACCACGCCACCGGTGATGAAAATATACCGTGCCATGGGATTCCACGTTTAGGGAGAGTTGGTCGATTCGGGTAGCGCAAAAAGCGCTGTGCACAGGCAAAAAGAAAGGGCCGGAAAACCGGCCCTGCCTTCGTTTCGGTCGAACCTCAGTTCGACGCAGGTGGTGCAGGTGCGGCAGGAGGTGCGGGAGGCGCACTGCGCTGCATCTGGTTCAGCTGGTCGAGCACGCTGCCGCCAGGTGCCGCCGGAGCACCCGGTGTTGTCTGACCGGGAGGCGCGACGGTATCGATCACCGAGCGTGGAGCCGAAGTCCGGCTGGCGATGATGGCCAGCGCAAGGCTGGATACGAAAAATGCGGCGCCAAGCATGGCGGTCGAGCGTGTGAGCACATTGGCCTGTCCGCGACCGGTCAGAAACCCGGAAGGGCCTGAGCCGCCGCCACCGCCGATACCAAGGCCGCCACCTTCCGAACGCTGCAGCAGCACCACCACGGCAAGCGCCACGACGATGAGCAGATGCACGACGATGATCACTGTCTCCATGGGAGAATTCTTCCGCAAAAACCACTGTTGGCACCGCACATAGGCGATGCCGCACGAAATTGCCAGTGCCAGATGACAGTGCCTGGGAGAAGGCGAGGTGCTGGCGGAGAGAAGGGCACGAGGAGGCCACTCTTGCCAATCCTCCGCCAGCGGTCCCGACGAAGAATCCAGGCGATGCGGCGGACCTGGATACGATGCCGGGCGGGAGCTTGCTTGTTGGCGGTTGCCTCGATGCCGCTCCCTTGCACAAAGGCTTAGCGGTCATGGTCCGGTGACCACAACTAACGGACATGGTGAACGAAGGGTGACTTCGCCGTTAGGGTAAAGGTTTAAAGCTAACGCTGGCGAAGAATGGGTGGAATCCTACGCCGCGTCGGCGATAACGCGGTTTCGGCCGTCGCGTTTGGCGCGGTAGAGGGCTTCATCCGCCCGTTTCAGCAGCGCATCTGCCGTCGTATGTCCCGCGCGGAAGCCGGACAGGCCTACCGAAACCGTGACGCTGATCGCCTTCTTGCCCGAGTAGATCGGGAACGGCTGGCGCTCCACCTTCATGCGGATACGCTCGGCCACGAGCTGCGCGACATGCGGTTCGGTCTCAGGCATCAGCACCACGAACTCCTCGCCACCTGAGCGGCAGGCCATGTCAACACCCCGGATGGCCTTGCGGATACGGGCGGAAAACTCCTTCAGCACCTCGTCACCCGCATCATGCCCCCAGGTGTCGTTCACCTGCTTGAAATGGTCGATATCGAGGATCATCAGCGAGAACGGCGTACCCTTGGAGACGCCTTCGTTGATCAGCTGCGTCAGATGGCTCTGCATGTAGCGGCGGTTGTGCAGGCCTGTGAGCGGATCGACAATCGCTGCTTCCAGAGATTGCGTCACCGCATTGCCGAGGCTGTCCACATAGCGCTTGCGGCGCACCTGCGTGCGCACGCGGGCAAGCATCTCGTTGCGATCGACGGGGCGCGTGAGATAGTCGTTCACGCCGATTTCGAGGCCGCGCAAGACACGCTGTTCGTCATCCATGTCCGCAATGATGAGCAAAGGCACCTTGCGGGTGCGTTCCATGGTGCGGAGCTGGCTGCACAGACGCAAGCCATCGAAGTTGGCCAGGCCCAGGCTAACGATCACCAGATCATAGTTGCCTTCCGGTGCCCGAATCATCGCCTGTTGCGGATTGGTTTCAATCTCAACCGTATGGAGCTGGCCAAGGCTGTTCGCCAGCCGCTCATAGGAGGTCTGCCGGTCATCGACGATCAGGATATGTCCGCCAAGTCCTGTGTCGGCCAGTGCCGCCGCATTGGGATCACTGATGCCGACATCGCGGGATGCGCTGGCGCGGGTGCGCAGTTCATCGGTCAGCATTTTCAGCCGGACAAGGCTTTTCACGCGGGCCAGCAGCGCCACCTCATTGACCGGCTTGGTCAGAAAATCATCAGCACCCGCTTCCAGCCCTTTCAGGCGGTCGGCCGGCTGATCCAGCGCCGTTACCATGACAACGGGAAGATGCGCGGTCAGCGGCGAGCTTTTGAGATACTTGCAGACCTCGAATCCATCCATGCCAGGCATCATCACATCGAGCAGCACGATATCGGCATCACCGCGCTCGCAGATTGCAATGGCATCCGTGCCGTTCGTGGCAGTCCGAACATCGAAATATTCAGCCGTCAGCCGCACTTCCAGAAGCTTGATGTTCGGAAGCAGGTCATCAACGACCAGGACTCGTGCCGTCATTGCTCGTTCGACCCCGCGAATTGCTTTACCGTCTCAAGGAATTTCGGAATCGAGATCGGCTTGGAAAGATAGCCCTCGCAGCCGCCGGTGCGGATGCGCTCTTCGTCGCCCTTCATGGCAAAGGCTGTGATGGCGATAACGGGAATCGACTTGAGCTCCGCATCGTCCTTGAGCCATTTGGTCACGTCGAGACCGGAGATTTCTGGCAGCTGGATATCCATCAGGATGAGATCGGGCCTGTGGGCACGCGCCAGTGACAGCACTTCGTGGCCACTCTTCGTCTGCAGCACGTGGTAACCGCGCGCCTCGAGAAGGTCGTTGAAGAGCTTCATGTTGAGCTCGTTGTCCTCGACGATCAGGACGGTTTTCGCCATTGTATTGACCTATGGGCGCGCAGAATCCGCGACAAGCGATTCATTTGTGCGCTCAAGTGTTAACCGACAAGGGTTGACGAAAGGCAAAGGATGCAACGTTTGGGTGGTAATTCTCGCGTGAGCCGCGAAGAAGCCGAGTCCATTGCGATCGCAGCGCTTGGATTCATGGCTGCCGATCCCGAGCGGCTGGAGCGGTTTCTGGCCATGACGGGCCTCGGACCAGAGAATTTGCGCGCTGCGGCCGGGGAACCGGGCTTCCTCGGCCAGATTCTGGCCCATATCGCGCAGGACGAATCGCTGTTGCTGGCCTTCGCCGCCAACACGGGCGAGCGGCCCGAGCGCGTCGGTGCGGCGTTTACCGCGCTGAGCGGACCGCACCACGACCGGGGCGAGGCGTGAAATCTCATGATCCTGTGCCGTGACTGCCTGCAATGGAGCGACGCGGAACGGCGTTGCTCACATTGTGGCAGCCCGCGCGTCCTTCAGCATGACGAACTGACTGCGCTGTCGATTGCACATATCGATTGCGATGCGTTCTACGCGGCGGTCGAGAAACGGGACAATCCGGCGCTCAACGACAAGCCGGTGATCATTGGCGGAGGGCGCCGTGGCGTGGTCTCGACCGCCTGCTATGTCGCCAGGACATTCGGTGTGCGCTCGGCGATGCCGATGTTCAAGGCGCTGGACGCCTGCCCCCATGCCGTTGTCATCAAGCCCGACATGGAGAAATACAAGGCCGCCGGGCGCGCGGTACGCCGGATGATGCTGGCGCTGACGCCGCTCGTTGAGCCGATCTCCATCGACGAGGCCTTTCTTGATATGGCAGGAACCGAGCGCCTGCATGGTGCGCCGCCGGTGGAGGTTCTGGCGCGCTTTGCAGCCGAGGTGGTGAAAGAGGTGGGAATCACGGTTTCTGTCGGGCTGTCCCACAACAAGTTTCTGGCCAAGATCGCATCGGATCTCGACAAACCGAAAGGCTTCTCGGTCATCGGCAAGGCCGAGACGCTGGCGTTTCTGGCACCTCGGTCCGTCGGTCTGATCTGGGGGGTCGGCAAGGCGATGCGTGAAAAACTGGCGCAAGATGGCATCCGCACCATCGTCGAGCTGCGCCAGCATCACGAAAGCGATCTGTTCAGGCGGTACGGGACGGAAGGCAGCAGGCTGTTCCGGCTCGCCCGGGGCATTGACGCCCGGACCGTCCAGCCCGAGCGGGAGTCCAAAAGCGTGTCGGCAGAGACGACTTTTGACCACGACATCCGTGATCTGGACACGCTGATCCCTATCCTTTGGGATCTCTCGGAAAAGGTGCACCGCCGCCTGAAAGCAGAGGAACTGGCGGGGGGGACCGTGACACTGAAGCTGAAGACCGCCGATTTCAGGACAGTCACCCGATCTCGCACGGGCGCCGAGACCACCCAGCTTGCCAAGCGCATCTTTGATCAGGCCCGGGAACTGCTGATGCCAGAAGCACGGGGCAAGACAGCATTCCGCCTGATTGGCGTGGGCGTTACCGGCCTGACCCCGGCCGGCGAGGCCGATAGGGGTGACCTGCTGGACCATCAGCTCAAGCGCGACATCGCCACCGAAAGCGCGGTCGATGCAATTCGTGCCAAGTTCGGGAATGCGGCTGTGATCCGGGGAACGTCGATTAGCAGGCAGCCGAAGGTCTGAGATGGCATCGGCCGACTTTACAGACGCTGTCAGAGCGGATTACCGGTTGCGTCCCTTGAGTTTCTCTTCCCAGCTCAAGGCATGGCGAACGATGGTCTCGAGATCGTCAAGCTGTGGAACCCAGTTCAGCGTCTGGCGAATGCGGGTATTGTCCGCAACAAGCCCGGCGGGATCACCGGCACGGCGTGGGCTGACGGAGACCGGAAAGTCTTTGCCTGACACCTTCTTGACCGTGTTGATTACGTCGAGCACGGAGAAACCACGCCCATACCCGCAGTTGAACGTTCCGTTGGCCCCGCCAGACCGAAGATGATCCAGTGCCGCAGAATGGGCGCGGGAGAGATCACTGACGTGGATGTAGTCGCGCAGGCATGTGCCGTCCGGCGTGGGATAATCCGTGCCGAAGACACTCATGCCCTCGCGCTTGCCGGAAACGACCTCCGCCGCAACCTTGATGAGATGCGTGGCGCGCTGTGAAGACTGTCCGGTCCGCATGCGCGGATCAGCACCCGCCACGTTGAAGTACCGCAGGATCACATGTTTAAGCCCATGCGCCTCGGAGGCATGGCGCAGCATGACTTCGGTCATCAGTTTGGACATGCCATAGGGCGATTCCGGGTTCATCCGGTCGTCCTCGGAGATCGGCATCTTGTCCGGCGTGCCATAGACAGCAGCAGTGGACGAGAAGATGATGTTGCTGACGCCACCCTTCACGGCAGCCTCGATCAGGGCGCGCGAATTGACGGTGTTGTTGAGGTAATACGACAGCGGATCGGACACAGAATCCGGCACGACGATCGATGCCGCGAAATGGATGATCGCATGCACGTCATGGGCGCGGATGATCGACGAAACGAGGCTCTGATTGCCCGTTTCGCCCACGAACAGGCGCACGCCCTCTGGCACGACCCAGTCAAACCCGGTCGAGAGATTGTCGAGGATGATGACCTGCTCGCCCCGGTCCACCAACTCGAGGACCATGTGGCTGCCGATGTATCCCGCGCCGCCCGTCACGAGAACGGTCATGATGAAAACTCCTGCAAAGTCCGGCCAGGCCGTCTTGCCACCAGAAATAGCGCCATTAGGTTCAAGCGGCGTTAAGGAAGTGGCAGGCACAAGCCGGCCGTTATCATCACCGGCCATCCGGCCAGCACAGGTTATCGATCCATGGCATCCCTTTCGAAACAGCCCCGTATCCGCAAGGCGATCTTTCCCGTTGCGGGCCTTGGCACGCGCGTTCTCCCCGCCACAAAATCCATCCCGAAGGAAATGCTGACGCTGGTCGACAAGCCGGTGCTGCAGGTCGTGATGGAGGAGGCACGGGATGCCGGCATCGAGCATTTCATCTTCGTCACGGGCCGCAACAAGCAGGTGATCGAGGACCATTTCGATATGGCCTACGAACTGGAGGATTCACTCCAGAAGCGCGGCAAACTGGACATCCTGAACCAGCTGCGCGCCGAACGCCCCGCCGCAGGTGCCACGTCCTTCACCCGCCAGCAGGAACCGCTGGGCCTGGGCCACGCCGTCTGGTGCGCCCGCGAACTCGTGGGCAACGAGCCCTTCGCCGTGCTGCTGCCGGACATGATCACCATCGGCAAGACGGGCTGCCTGAAGCAGTGCATGGACGTTTACAAGGCGGCGGGTGGCAATGTCATCGCGGTCGAGGACATCGATCCCGCGCTGGCGCACCAATATGGCATCGTCGGCGTGGGCAAGACCGTCTCGAAGCAGGGCTTCCGGATCACCGAGATGGTGGAGAAGCCGCCGCAGGGCACAGCGCCCTCCAACAAATACGTCACCGGTCGCTACATCCTGCAGCCCGAAATCTTCCAGATTCTGGAAAAAGGCGAGCGCGGCGCGGGCGGCGAGATCCAGCTCACCGACGGCATCGTCAAGCTGATGAAGAAGCAGGCCGTGCATGGCCTCAACTACAACGGCATCACCTACGATTGCGGCTCGAAGATCGGGTATTTGCAGGCGACGGTGGCCTATGCGCTGTCGCGCAAGGATCTTGCGGAAGCGGCACGCAGAGAGATCACGGCACTGCTGGGGTGAGCGAGGTCAGGAGCGTGGCTCGAAGGGGTTGATCAGAGGAATATCCTGTACTGAGATCAAAGGGCTGTATCCATTCAAAACCCAAATCAAATAGGTCAGCTCCCTGCATAGGTCAGCTCCCTGCCTCCCCACCCGGCCGGTAATCCGCAATCGCCGCCATCAGCACAGCATTGGCCTTTCCCACATCCCCCGACACCAGCGCCGCCTTCAACCCGTCGATCCACTCGCTGATCTTCTGTTGGCTCGCGGCGTTTGTTTGCGCCGCCATCACGCCGCTGAGGCCGGTCTCGACCATTGGTTCATCCTTGTCGAACAGGATCTCGTTCAGGCGTTCGCCGGGTCGCACGCCGGTGTACTGAATCTCGATGTCGCGGCCCGGCTCAAGGCCGGACAGGCGCACGAGACGTTCCGCCAGTTCTGCTATTTTGACCGGTTGCCCCATCTTCAGGACGTAAACCGAAGGCAACCCGTCGACCTTGGCCTTGCCTGAATCGCGCGATTGCCGCGCATGCGATGCGGCCGTCAGCACCAGGTCACAGGCCTCCCGCACCGTCATGAAATAGCGGATCATGTCGGGGTGCGTCACCGTCACCGGTCCGCCATAGGCGATCTGCGCCTTGAACTTGGGCACGACGGAGCCGTTGGACCCCAGCACATTGCCGAATCGCACCGAGATCAGCCGCGTGCCGTTCTTCTCACGGTCCAGCGCTTCCGTCGCCATCTCGGCGAAGCGCTTGGTGGCCCCCAGCATGGACACTGGCTGGATTGCCTTGTCCGTGGAAATCATCACCATCGTCGCGGCGCGCGCCGCAATCGCGGCTTCCGCGACATTGATGCTGCCGAAGACGTTGGTTTTTACGCCCTCTGCCCAGTCAAGCTCCAGATAGGGCACATGCTTCAGCGCGGCCGCATGGAAAACGATATCGGGCTTGAACGCCATGATCAGTTCGGTCAACCGCTGCTTTTCCCGGATATCGGCGATATGCCCGGAAACATCGGTCCCGCCACCGCTCCGTGCCAGATCCTCCGTGATCGAATAGAGCGCAAGTTCGGAATTCTCGATGATCAGGATCGCTGCCGCACCGTAAGCCTGGAGCCTGCGACAGATTTCGCCACCGATGGAGCCGCCGCCGCCCGTGACGACGCAGCGCTTGCCCTGCACGAAGCGCGCGACGAGATCCTCGTCCACATCGTGGCTGGGGCGCAGCAGCAGATCCTCGATATCGACTGGCGCCAGCATGCCGGGCGTGGCGCCTTCCATGGACTGCATGCGCAGCACCGGAATGCCGAAGCGCCGGGCTTTGTCCAGCACCTTTTCAGGCTCGACATCAGGCGTCAGAGCGGCGGGCGTCATCACGATCCGGCGGATGGGCGCGCCCTTCAGTGTGGCCTCGTTGACCTCGGTTTCCAGGTCAGTGAAATCACCGCGCACCTTCACGCCCCGGATCACCTGACCCTGATCGATCTCGCGCGGGCTGAGGATCGCCACGGGACGCATGTTCTTGACCGCTCCGGTCTCGATGCCGCGCAACAGCACCTCGACATCGGAAGGACGGCCCAGAATGAGCGTGGGGGCAGCCTCCTTGCGGTCGGGCGAAGCTTTGGCGCGGCTATCCTTCCACGAGCGATAGAGCAGCCGGGGGCCTCCCAGCAGCGCCATCTGCACCACGAAATAGATGGCGATGGCCTGCCTCCCGAAGAAATAGCCGCCATAAAGGTTTTGGGCGAGCACCACGTAGTCGATCACAAGCATCGCAAGCGCCAGCACGGCGGATGCCTTGGCAATGCCCATCAGGTCAGGCAGCGAGGCAAAGCGCCATTTCGACTGGTACAGCCGGAAGAACAGATAAACACCACCGGCGAAAGCGATGAAGGGCAGCGCCCAGCGCCAGTAGCGCAGGCGATCCAGCAGGAATGGATCATCGAACCGCAGGGTGAAGCTGACCAGCAACGCGACAGCCGTCATCGCCAGATCATGCAGGATGATCAGGCCCTTCTTGTAGTTTCGGCTGAGAAAACTGGGCTGCAAGGTGATGCGGGCTGGCGGTGATTGAGGACGCAGGGGTCTTCGGCGGAAGCGGCCCGCTTGTCAACGAGCGATGGAAGCGGCTAGGCCGCCGCCAGCGTGATGACATCCACCACGTCGTTCACCACGCGCTCCACCAGATCACGGTCATCGCCTTCCGCCATGACGCGAATGACAGGCTCTGTGCCGGATGGACGGATGACCAGACGGCCCGTGTTGCCAAGACGCTTGCGGGCATCCTCGATGGCACTGACCACCTTGTCCTCCGCCAGTGGCTGGCCCTTTCGGTAGCGCACGTTCTTGAGGATCTGCGGCAGCGGCTCGAAGCGATGGCAGACTTCGGACACCGGCCTGTCCTCCTTCTTGACGCAGGCCAGAACCTGAAGCGCGGCGATCAGGCCGTCGCCCGTGGTCGAATAGTCCGAGAGGATGATATGACCGGATTGCTCGCCACCCACGTTGAAGCCGTGCTCGCGCATGTACTCCAGCACATAGCGATCCCCCACCGCGGTGCGCGCCAGGCTCATGCCCAGCGACTGCAGGTGCCGCTCGAGTCCCAGGTTGGACATGATCGTTGCGACGATGCCGGGTTGCGTGAGACGTCCGTCTTCCTTCCAGCTTTCGGCCACCACGGCCATCAGCTGGTCACCATCGATGACCTGCCCCTTTTCATCCACGATCAGCACGCGGTCAGCGTCGCCATCAAGGGCGATGCCGACATCGGCGCGCATCTCGCGCACCTTGCGGATCAGCGCATCCGGCGCGGTGGAGCCGACGCCGCGGTTGATGTTGAAGCCGTCCGGTTCGTTGCCGATGACGATGACTTCCGCGCCCAGTTCCCAAAGTGCCTCCGGGGCCACCTTGTAACCAGCGCCATTGGCGCAATCCAGCACGATGCGCATGCCATCCAGCGACATGTTGCGCGGCAGGGTGCGCTTGGCGAACTCGATATAGCGGGCATGGACCGAGTCCACGCGCTTGGCACGGCCCATATCGGGCGATTTGCACAGGCGCGAGGTGAGGTCGCTGTCCAGCAGCGCCTCGATTTCCGCCTCGATCTCATCATTCAGCTTATAGCCATCCGGGCCGAACA
>JANMFA010000471.1:0-7486 GCA_031377545.1 Hyphomicrobiales bacterium
GATGCCTTCACCCGCGAGGAATTGTGGTGTGTGATCCGCGATCTTCATCAGCTGAAGAAATTCACGGTGGTGCTGGTGACACATGACCTGCGCGAAGCCGTGTTCCTGGGTGACCGCATCTTCTGCATGAGCGCGCGTCCCGGTCGCATCGTGGCGGAGCGCGTGGTGGATTTCCCCAGGCCGCGCGATCTGGAGATCACCTACACGCAGGCTTTCTCCGATGTGGTGCATGACCTGCGCGCGCTGATCAAGGACGCCAGAAGCCCTCAAACAACAGGGGCCGCCTCGTGACCACGCCACTCTCGCTGCGGCTTGCACCCATCGCCTTTACCGTCGGATTTTTTGTCCTGTGGGAATTGATCGTCGTTGTCTTCGGCGTATCGCAGTTCAAATTGCCCGCGCCATCCGCTGTTTTCGGAGCGATGAACCAGTATTTCTGGCCGCTTATGCGCAATGCGGGGCACACACTTTGGATGACGATGCTGGGCTTTGCCATGTCCATCGTCTTCGGGCTGTTTCTTGGCCTGCTCGTGGGCTCGTCGCGGTTTCTGTATGCGGGACTGAACCCGCTGCTCGTGGGCTTCAACTCCATCCCGAAGGTCGCGGTTGTTCCCATCCTCGTGTTCTGGTTTGGCGTGGGCTGGCAACCGCCTGTGATTACGGCGTTTGTCATCTCGTTCTTTCCCATCGTTGTGAACGTGGCGACCGGGCTCGCCACCATCGAACCGGAAACCGAGGATGTGATGAAGGCGCTGGGTGCCTCGCGCTTCGACATCATGTGGAAGGTCGGCATTCCCCGCTCGCTGCCGTATTTCTTCGGTGCCTTGAAGGTGGCCATCACGCTCGCTTATGTCGGATGCGTTATCGGTGAGCAGAACGCCTCAAATCTGGGCATCGGCAATCTGATCACGCGGGCATCCGCGGATTTCAACGTGCCGCTGATCTTCGCCGCGCTGATCGTGCTGGCGATCCTTGGTGTGATCCTTGTGGTCATCGTGGATTTCGTCGAGGCACGGACGACGGGCTGGTCGAAGCGCAGCGGGTTTGGGGGTTGATTTCCCTTTTGCCTTCTCCCTTGGGAGAAGGTGGTCGACGCAGGCGACCGGATAAGGGAGAGCCGCCGACGTCAGGGAATTTCCCTCATCCGTCAGGCTTCGCCTGACACCTTCCCCCAAGGGGGAAGGGGTGCTAGCGCTCAACACCATGCTCAAGCCCGCCGCCACCTATGACGACCTCCTCGCCCGCTTCCGCTGGGTGATCCCGGAGCGCTACAACATCGCCACCACGTGCTGCGACAACTGGGCCATGGCTGCGCCGGAGCGCGTCGCCGTGATCGATGTGCAGCCCTCGGGGGATGTCGAGACGCTGACCTTCGGCGCGATGCAGGATCAGGCGAACCGTCTGGCCAATGCGCTTGTGGCGCGCGGTGTCCAGCCGGGCGAGCGCGTGGCGATCATGCTGCCGCAGGGCAAAGCGGTGCCTGTTGCGCATATGGCGGTGTACAAGCTGGGCGCGATCGCGGTGCCGCTGGCCAATCTCTTCGGGGTGGACGCGATCAGCTACCGGTTGAAGGATTCGGGCGCGGTGGCGCTGATCACCAATGCGGCAGGGTTGGCGAAGGTGCGGAACGTTTCATCCTCCCCGCAAGGGGGAGGGATGGGAACACCTCTCCTCATCTCCACCGATGGGCCTGACGGCACAGTGCTCGGCTTCGACGAGATCGTCGCCGCCGCATCCCCCGAATTCACCACGGCCGACACCCTGGCTGATGACC
Organism: Hyphomicrobiales bacterium; assembly: GCA_031377545.1. Taxonomy (GTDB): domain Bacteria; phylum Pseudomonadota; class Alphaproteobacteria; order Rhizobiales; family Beijerinckiaceae; genus JADCCX01. The sequence goes on from JANMFA010000471.1 coordinate 1,775, forward strand.
CGGCCATGATGATCTACACCTCGGGCACCACGGGCAATCCCAAGGGCGCGCTGCATGGCCATCGCGTGCTCCTGGGGCACCTTCCGGGCGTGCAGATGCCGCATGAATTCCTGCCGCAGGAGGGCGACAGGCTCTGGACACCGGCAGACTGGGCCTGGGCCGGTGGCCTGCTCAACATCCTGCTGCCCGGCCTGCATTTCGGCGTGCCTGTGGTGGCGCGCAGGTTCGAAAAGTTCGATCCGGAAGAGGCGCTGAACCTCATTGCCACCCACAAGGTGCGCAACACTTTCGTGCCTCCGACTGCCTTGCGCATTCTGCGGACTGTGCCGCGTCCGCGTGAGCGCTATGCGCTGGGTCTGCGCACGCTGGCTTCTGGCGGTGAGACACTCGGCGAGGAAACCTTTGCCTGGGGCCGCGAGGCGCTCGGCATGCGCATCAACGAATTCTATGGCCAGACCGAGTGCAATCTCGTCGTGGCCTCCGCCGCCAGCATTGGCGTCTCGCGCCCCGGCAGCATGGGCAAGCCGGTGCCAGGACATGATGTGCGCGTGATCCGGGACGATGGATCGTTCTGCGATCCGGGCGAACTCGGGCAGGTCGCGGTAAAGCGGCCCGATCCCGTGATGTTCCTGAGCTACTGGAATAATCCCGAGGCGACGGAGAAGAAGTTTATTGGCGACTGGATGACCACGGGTGATCAGGGCCAGGTCGACACGGATGGCTATATCCATTTCGTCGGCCGCGACGATGATGTGATCACCTCGTCGGGTTACCGCATCGGGCCGGGCGAGATCGAGGATTGCCTGATCCAGCACGAAGCCGTGCTGCTGGCCGCCGCCGTCGGCAAGCCGGATGCGCTGCGCACGGAGATCGTCAAGGCCTTCGTGGTGCTGAAACCGGGCTATGCCGAGAGCGAGGAGCTGAAGACCAGCATCCGCGATTTCGTCAGGACGCGGTTGTCAGCGCATGAGTATCCACGCGAGATCGCGTTTATCGGCGAGATGCCGCTGACGACGACGGGCAAGGTCATCCGGCGGCTGTTGCGGGAGCAGGGGTGATGTTGCTTTCCTTCTCCCTTCGGGAGAAGGTGCCCCGCCCTTGCGGGGCGAATGAGGGCGAATCCCGGAATGCGGGGGCTCTCCCTCATCCGTCTGCCTTTGGCAGCCACCTTCCCCCAAGGGGGAAGGGATAAGCAACCGGAATGATGTGACGTGACAACCAAGACACTTCTGCGCCCAACGCTTGAAGAAGCGCTCCATCTGCGCCACCGCCGGGGCAGACCCGTGCGCATCGGGTTGATCGGATGCGGGCAGATGGGAACAGACATTCTTGTGCAGACCAGCCTGATGCAGGGGATCATCGTCGTGGCTGTCGCTGCGACGCGACCCGAGAATGTCGCGGCTGCGGTGAAGATGGGCGGCACGCATCACAAGCCGTGCATTGTCTCCACGGTTACCGAGGCGCGGCAGGCGATCCGGCGGGGTGATCTCGCCGCCATGACCAGCATCGACAGCGTCTGCCAGATTCCGGAAGTGGATGTGATCATTGATGCCACGGGACGCCCCAACGCCGGGGCCGAGGTGGCGACCGCAGCCATTGCAGCGGGCAAGCACATGGTGATGATGAACGTCGAGGCCGACATCACCATCGGCGCATGGCTGGCGGCACAGGCGCGGCGCAAGGGCGTCGTCTATACGCTGGGCGCGGGTGACGAGCCGAGTTCGACCATGGAACTCATCCGCTTCGCCCGCACGCTGGGCTATGGCATCGTGGCGGCGGGCAAGGGCAAGAACAACGCGTTCAAGACGGATGCGATGCCCGATGACTACCGCGCCGAGGCGCGCGCCCGGAACATGAACCCGCGCATGCTGGTGGAATTCGTCGATGGCTCCAAGACGGCGGTGGAGATGACCTGCATCGGCAATGCCGCTGGATTGTCACCGGATGTGCCGGGCATGCACGGCCCTGCTGCGCCGCTGCACGAGTTGCAAAGCTACTTCAAGCCGAAGGCCGAGGGCGGTATTCTTTCGCGCAAGGGCGTGGTGGATTTTTCCGTGGCCAAGGGCGTGGCACCCGGCGTGTTCGTTGTGGTGGAAGCGCCACATCCCCGCATTGTCGAACGCTTCGATGATCTGCATGTCGGCAAGGGGCCCTATTACGCGCTGACGCGGCCGTTCCATCTGACCTCGCTTGAGGTACCGCTCACTGCCGCTGCCGCTGTCATCTTCGGCACGACGGAGATGGTGTCGCTGCCGGTTCCGTCCGGCGAGGTGGGCTGCATGGCCAAGCGGGATATCGAGCCGGGTGAAACACTCGATGCCATCGGAGAGACCTGCTATCGCGGCTTCGCGCTTGAAAGGCGGGACGCCGTGATGAAGAACGCGCTGCCCATCGGACTGGCGCATGGGGCCGTGGTGACGCAACGTATCCCCAAGGGAACGCTGGTCACGCGAGAGGCGGCGATACCGGACAAACGGCTGCGGATCGTCGCCGTGAGGAAGCTGCAGGATGCGATGGTCAAGCGGTTGACGGGGTGATTGATCTTCCTTCCCCCATGGGGGAAGGTGTCATGCGGAGCATGACGGATGAGGGAGAATCCCTGGCCGTCGTGGTTCTCCCTCATCCGGTCGGCATCCGCCGACCACCTTCTCCCAGGGGAGAAGGAAGGTGCTTACAATGACCCGCATCCTCATCACCGGTTTCGGACCCTTTCCCGGAGCGCCCTCCAATCCGACCATGGCCATCGTCCGGCATTTGCTGCGGTCGCGGCAGCTGCGCTTCACGGGTGTGCAGCTTCTCGGGCGGTTTCTGCCGACGGAATGGGGCATGTTGCCGGGTTTCGCCGACACAATCCGCGAGTGTCGGCCCGACGCTGTGCTGATGTTCGGGCTGGCCGGGCGTCGCCGCAAGATCACGCCAGAGGCGCGCGCGGTGAACCACGCCAGCCTGTTGCGGACTGATGCTGCTGGTCGCAATCCGACGGCGCGGCAACTGATGCACGGCGGTCCGGGATTTCGCACAAGTACGATCAATCCGGCTCTGCTGACAGCCCGGATGCGTTCCGCGGGGCTCCCGGCGAAGGTCTCGCGCGATGCTGGCGACTATCTCTGCAACGCGCTGCTGTGGACCGCGCTGAAGACAGGCGTGCCCGCGATCTTCGTGCATGTTCCGAGACCAAGGCGGATGATGCGGCACAAGGGTTCGCAGAAGCTCGCGCGTCCGACACCGGCAGAATTGCGACGGGCGGGAGAGGTGGCTTTGTCCGCTGTGCTTGCGGGGATCGGTCGATAGACCGTCTGGCCCCGCCCTTGCAGCGCTGGGCCCATGACCCACACCCGCCGTGCCATATTGGGCCTGATCAGTGCTGGAATGGTACTGCCCACGCAGATCCTGCAGGCGCAGGAGGACACGCGGCGTATCCAGCGTGAGATCGAGGAAGCCACCGCGCGGGGGCGGCCGTGGCCGGTTCCGGCCGGCCTCACGCTCTCCGGCCAGATCCGCCTGCCGGACGGCGCGCATCTGGTTGGCTCGCGGGGTCGCTCACGCATCGCGCTGATCGGAGACGGTCCACTGGTGCTGGCGGAGAAGCTGCAACGGCTCACGCTGGAAGGTGTGGCGTTCGATGGCGGAGCCAAGCAAAGTGGCCGGGATCGGGGCCTGCTGCAGTTCCGTGATGTCGCTGATCTGCGCATGGATGGCTGCACGGTCGAACGCTTCGGTGGCAACGGCGTGTCGCTGGAGCGCTGCGGCGGACGCATCACCGGCAACGCCGTCCGCGATAACGGGCGTGGTGCGCTGTTCGCGCTGGACAGCCGTGGTCTGGTGATCGACGGCAATGTCGTGGAACGTTCGGGCGAGAACGGCATCATGGTCTGGCGTTCGGCCAAGGGCGATGACGGCGCAATCATCAGGGCAAACCGCATTCTCGACACGCGGGCCAATGCGCCCGGTACCGGCGAGTATGGCAATGCCATCGGCCTCTACCGCGCGGGCGGCGTAATCGCAGAGGGCAATATCATCCGCCGCGCTGCGTTCACGGCGATCCGCAACAATGGCGGCAGCAATGTCACGGTGGCCAACAACAACATCATGGGCTGCGGAGAGACCGCGCTCTACTCCGAGTTCGCCTTCGACGGGACGGTCATCACCGGCAACATCGTGGATGGGGCCTGGGTGGGTATCGAGGTGACAAATTTCGCCGATCACGGCGGTCGCATGGCGGCGGTCAGCGGCAATGTCATCCGCAACATCAGGATGGGCAAACATCCCGGCAACGGCGAGACCGGCGGTGGCAAGGGTATCTTCGTCGAGGGCGATGCCGCCATCACCGGCAATATCATCGATCAGGCGGAGAAGGCCGGGTTGCAACTGGGCTGGGGGCCATCGCTGCGCGACGTCACGGCATCGGGCAACACGATCCGCGATTGCGGTGTGGGCATCGAGATCTCTGTTGCTCCCAACGCGGGGCATGCGACGGTCATTGGCAACACGATCTCTGGCGTGAAAAAGCAGGCGATTGTCGGGATGCAGTGGCAGAAGCAGGCGACCGGCGATCTTGCGGTGACAGGCGCCAAGGATTGGCCGAAGATCAGGCTGGCGGAAAACGTGGTGCGCTGAGCGCGCCTGCCGCCCGCACGTCACCGACATGAATGCCGTTCCAGTTTTTCAGCGCGGGTTGAAGCAGTGGTTGAAGCGCTTCACGTTCTGAATCCGCCAGTGCGAGGAAACGGGTCAGCACGGCTGCCATCATCACCTCGGACGCGCGCGAGGTGCCGTCGTCGCATTTCAGCGCGATGCCGAACCCAAGCTCCGGCAGGGCGGCGCAATAGACACCTTCCGCACCGGTCTTCATGAAAGCCCGTTCGCGCAGGGCTTCCATGGCGATCGTGTCGAAACGACCGGTGCCCGCGACATGGAAGGGTGATGCTGCAACGGCCTTGCGGATGCGGGCTACCGCTGCCGCCCGTTGCGGAGCAAGGCCCTGCGCCGTGCCAAACCGCGCGAAGCCAAGAGCGAGGGCGCGCAACGGAATGGCGAAGCTTGGGATCGAGCAGCCATCCGTGCCGCACGCCGCATCGCGGAGGTTGTGACCGGTCATCGCGGCGAGGGCGGCGGTTACTTCGCTCATCACGGGGTGCCCGGCCTTCACGTAGCCCGCCGGATCACTGCCCGTTGCACAGGCCACGCAGACGAAGCCGGAATGCTTGCCAGAGCAATTGTTGTGGAGCGCGGTTGGGCTGAGGCCAGCCTTGACCAGTGGAACATAGGCATTGGCACGCATCGGCAGTTGCGCACCGCATTCCAGTGCGGAGATGTCGCGGCCCGCCTTGCGCAGCATGCCCTCGGCCGTCTCGACATGGCGCTGTTCTCCGTTGTGGGAGGCGCAGGCCAACGCGATCTCGGCATCGGTCAGCGCGTATTTGTCAGCCGCACCGCTTTCGATCAGGGGGATCGCCTGCAGGCCCTTGACGGCGGAGCGTGGAAAAATCGGCCGGTCGATATCGCCAAGCGCCAGCACCACCTTGCCTGATGCATCGACAACCGCGACCGCGCCGCGATGTTCCGATTCGGCGATGCCGCCGCGAGTGACTTCGGCGAGAACCGGGTTGGTCATGAAATCAGGCCTCCGAAGCCTTGATGCGCCCGTAGGCGAAGAAACCGAAGACGCCCAGGAGCGTCAGGGCAAAGGCAAACCATGTCACGGCATATTGC
>JANMFA010000484.1:0-21232 GCA_031377545.1 Hyphomicrobiales bacterium
GCCCCGAAGGCCGCCGCCCCCACTCCTTCCGCGAAAACGTCCAAGCATCCCAAACCCGCCGCCAAGCCATCCAAGCCGTCCGTCAGGTTCACTGCGTTGCCAGCACCGACGATGACCAGCGCGGCAAAAGCAACGAAGAACATGCCCAGATTGATGATCGCATCCTTGAAGATCGGAAAGACCAGCGACGTCGCCAGCAATGGCGTTCCCGGTGTGTTGATGGTGTAGCGCGTGACCAGATAGGCCGCGAAGCCTGCGATAACAAACTCGAATGCGAGACGTGCCTTGCCGGAAAACCCGGCATGGCTCTGCTTCGTGACTTTCAGGAAATCGTCATAAAATCCGATTGCGCCGAAACACAGCGTGACCATCAGCACGATCCAGACGAACGGATTGGACCAGTTTGCCCATACGAGTGTCGAGAACAGAAATCCCGAGAGTATCATCAGGCCGCCCATGGTCGGCGTGCCCTTCTTGGTCAGAAGGTGGGTGGCGGGCCCGTCCTCGCGGATCGGTTGCCCCTTTCCCTGCTTGATCTTGAGAAATCCGATGATCATCGGGCCAAAGAAGAAAACGAAGGCAAGACCTGTCGCCGTCGCGCCCGCCGTCCGGAACGTGAGATAACGGAAGACGTTCAGGGCGCCAAACGAGGCGGAAAAATCGGCTAGCCAGAACAGCATCAGGCAGGTCCTGCGAACATCCGGTCAGCCGCCGCTTCTGCTTCTGGGGACCGGAAAAGGTGAAGATGTCTTCGATCTATGCAGATCGGGCGCGAATCGTTTCGGAATCGTTAACGGGGTAGCGGGTTTTCAGCGCAGACACGATCGGACCCATCCTGCTGCCGAGCGATCCCTTGATCATCACGGCATCTCCCGCGCGGATGGATTCCAGGGCCGCCGCCTGCAATTCAGTGGATGTCGCGGCATAGCCACCGCGCTTTTCGGGCGGTACCGCCTGCCAGAGATTCTTCATCAGCGGCCCAGCGCAAAAGACGAGATCAATGTTGTTGGCGAGGACACTTTCGATCAGCCCATGGTGCATGTCCGGCCCGGATGGACCCAACTCCAGCATATCGCCCAGAATGGCAATGCGGCGTCCTCTGAGGCCGACATCCAGCTGTCCCAAAAGGGCAAGAGATGCCCGCATCGAGGCCGGGTTTGCGTTGTAGCTTTCGTCAAGCAGGGTGAAAGTGCCGCCCGGCGCGACAAGCTCCGTTCGCTGTCCGCGACCGGAACCCGCCGACAGATCGCGCAAAGCGAGCGCCGAGAGCGCCAGATCGGCACCCAGCGCCACCGCGGTCGCGAGGACCGCCAGTGCGTTGATCACCATGTGCCTGCCGGGTGCGCCCACCTGAAAATTGACAATCCGGCCATGAATCCTGGCCTCAACAGCCGAGAGGTCCGGCGTGAGCGCCAGCTTCAGCAAGCGCAAATCCGCTGCCTCATGCTCGCCGAAGGTGATGATCCGTCCGGCCTGCGATGCTGCGGCATGGGCCCTCATCCGCTCAAACTGGGGATTGTCCCGGTTGAGAATGGCAGTTCCGCCCGGCAGAAGTCCCGCGAAGATTTCCCCCTTGGCGTCTGCAATCGCCGCAACACTCCTGAAATGTTCGAGATGCACCGGCTCCACCGTTGTGATGACCGCCACATGCGGGCGCGCCATGCCAGTCAGCGGAAGAATCTCGAACGGGTGGTTCATGCCGATCTCGAAAACGCCGAACGCGGTGTCGGCGGGCATCCGCGCAAGTGTCAGGGGCACACCCCAATGGTTGTTGTAGGACGCCACCGACGCGTGGGTTGCGCCCTGCCGGGACAGCACGTGACGCAGCGCTTCCTTGGTGCTGGTCTTGCCCACAGAGCCCGTGACCGCCGCCACGCGGCCATGCATCCGGGCTCGTGAGGCGCGGCCAAGGCGCTCCATTGCCGCCATCACATCCGCGACCACATAGAGCGTGCCAAACCCTTTCAGCGCCTCGACATTGGGTGATGTGACGACAGCAGCAGCGGCGCCCCTGGCCAATGCTGCCTCGACGAAGGTGTGACCGTCGCGGCTCTCGCCCTGCAGTGCGAAAAAGAGATCGCCAGCCTCCAGCGTCCTTGTGTCTATGGACATACCGGAAATTCCGGCCGGGGCCGCGCCGACACTTGTCGCGCCGAGGCCTGCCGTCGCATCCGCATGAGTCCAGAGCATCGTCATCCCATCACCTGTCCGCCAGCCTTCTTGATCGCCGCACGCGCCACCGCATGGTCCGAGAATGGCAGCACCGTCTTGCCGACGATCTGGCCTTCTTCATGGCCTTTTCCGGCGATGATGAGCACGTCACCGGCCTTGAGCAGACCGACCGCTGTTTCAATCGCTTCCGCGCGATCGCCGATTTCGCGTGCGCCGGGAGCCGCCGCAAGGATCGCCCGGCGGATCAGGGCGGGATCCTCGGTGCGTGGATTGTCATCGGTGACGATGGTGAGATCGGCGCACTCGACGGAGATACGGCCCATCATCGGCCGCTTGCCGGGATCGCGGTCGCCGCCACAGCCGAAAACACTGATCAGGCGGCCCGAGGCATAAGGCTTCAGCATCTGCAGGACCGTCGCAAGCGCTGCGGGCTTGTGGGCATAATCGACAAGCACCGGCGCTCCGCGGACCTCGCCCACTTTCTCAAGCCGGCCCGGTACGCCCTGAAGGCCGGCAAGAGCGGCCATCACATGCTTTTCGTCCGATCCGGTCGCCATGCAGAGCGCTGCCGCGACAAGCGCGTTGGAGGCCTGAAAATCGCCAATCAGCGGCAAGTGAATGTCGTAACGGCGCCCGTGCACACGCACGATGAGATCCTGTCCATGCGCAGCGCGCGACGACTTCGTGATCGCAATATCCGCGCCGCCCCGGCCGACCATCAGGGGCGTGAGCCCTGCGGCTTTCGCCACGGCGAGTGCCTGCGCCTTCCACGGCGCACCGCCAGCGATCACCGCAGTGGAACCACGCGGCGCGAGGCGCGCGAACAGTTCCATCTTGGCCCCGAAATAGGCCTCCATGGTGGGATGATAGTCGAGATGATCACGCGAAAGGTTGAGAAACGCCGTGGCTTTCAGCCGCGCGCCGTCCAGCCGGTGCTGATGCAGGCCATGTGATGATGCCTCCATCGCAAGATGCGTAACGCCTTCGTTCGCAAGATGCTGCAGCGTCTGGTGCAGTTCCACGGGATCAGGTGTCGTCAGCGAGCCGTACTGAGCGCCTTTGTGGGTGACATAGCCGATGGTGCCCAGGCTGGCCCCGGCGATACCGAGCGCATGCCAGAGCTGGCGCGCAAAGACACTGACCGATGTCTTTCCACTGGTGCCGGTGATGGCAACGATTGTGTCTGGCTGGCGCGGATAGAGCCGCGCGGCGGCGGCTGACAAAGCCGCCCGCGTTCCGCCCTTGTTGGCCTTGGCAACAAGCACCGGGACGCCGGGATCCGTGTCAGGCCTGCGATCCGCCACGACGGCGACAGCGCCCGCCCTTGCGGCCTGGGCAGCAAAGCTAAGGCCATCGGCATGCACGCCGGGCATCGCGAAAAAAATGGTTCCGGGTCCGACCTTGCGGCTGTCCGCGGTCAGAAAGGCAACCGCGGCGTCGCCCAGATCGGGCGCTACCCTGCCGACAAGACCTGATGCGTCGAGCACATCCCGCAGTCTCACCGCATGCCCCAGGGGTTCAGGCGTGACATCACCGGGAAAGGCTTGTCGGGCGCGTCGAAGCGCGGCGTCATGTCGAGCATCGGCGCAATCCGCTCGATGATGTAGCCGGAGGTCGGTGCGGCATTCCAGCCCGACGTGCGCTGGCCCTTCGTCTCGGCCACGCCTTCCGGCTCGTCCAGCATCGTCAGCAGAAGATAGCGCGGCTTGTCCGCCGGCATCACGGCCATGAAGGAGGTCAGGACCTTCTCCTTGGAATAGCGACCCTTCACGACCTTCTCCGATGTGCCGGTCTTGCCGCCCACATAGTATCCGGGAATGTTGGCCCTTGCTGCACTGCCCTTTTCGGCGTTCAGGCGCATGACATAGCGCATGGCCTCGGAGGTTTCGGGCTTGATGACACGCTTCGCCAGCAGTTTGGCGTCTTCGGCGCTGCGCTTGATATAGGTCGGCGGCACCAGAAAGCCTCCGTTGACCAGTGCGGCCGTCGCCACAAGCGCCTGCAACGGGGCCACTGCGAGACCATGACCGAAGGAGATCGTCATGGTGTTCAGCTCGCCCCAGTTCTTCGGCACGAGTGGCATCGAGCTTTCGGGCAGTTCCGTCATCATCCGGTCTAGCTGGCCCATCTTGCGCAGGAAGGCCTTGTGCCCTTCCACACCGACACCCAGCGCCATCCGCGCCGTGCCGATGTTGGATGAATAGACAAAGACCTCCGGCACCGTCAGCACGCGCTTCTTGCCATGGAAATCGCCAATTCTGAATTTGCCGTAACTCAGCGGGTTGCGGGCATCGAGCGTGGAATTGACGTTGTACTTGCCTGAATCCAGCGCCATGGCGGTGGTCAGCGCCTTGAAGGTCGAACCCATCTCAAAGACACCAACCTGCAAGCGGTTGATATTTTTGTCATTTTGCGCAATCGCGGGCTGGTTTGGATCGTAGTCGGGCAACGACACATGCGCGATGATCTCGCCCGTGTTGACATCGATCAGGGCCGCTGCGCCGGCCTTGGCCTTGTAGAGGTTCACCGCCTTCAGCATCTCGTCGCGCATGGCATGCGTGACGCGCAGATCAATGGACAGCTGCACCGGCTGGAGATCCTGTGCTTCAGCTGCAAAGCCCGCACCTTTCAGGTCGTTGAGCCCCTGCGAGTCGATCCATTTCTCGATCCCGGCGATGCCGACATTGTCGATGTCGGCGTAGCCCAGCACATGCGCCGCAACATTGCCGTTGGGATAGATCCGCTTGTTCTCCGGAATGGCACCGATGCCGGGAATGCCAAGCCGATGCACCTGCGCCCATTGGGCAGGCGTGACCTCGCGCTTGATCCAGGCAAACTTCGTCTTCGTGTTGCCCCGGCGCGGAGAAAGCTTGTCACGCAGTTCACGCCCGGTCATGTCGGGGAACACGGCGTTGATCAGTTCCGCCGCCTCGTCCCTGTCCACGATCTTGTGCGGCTCGGCGAAGATCGACACCGTGCGCAAGTCCGCAGCCATCATCTCGCCGTTGCGGTCAAGGATAGCAGGCCGCGCCACGGAGATCGCGCTCCTGGTGGTGGTTCGGACCGTTTCCTGCTCCTCCGGCTTGAGCCCCAGTTGCAGGAGCCGCCCACCGATGAGGCCATAGACGCCCACAAACGCGACCGCCATCAGGCCCAGCCTTGCGCTGCTCTTGTCCAGACGGGTGCGGAACATATCCCGGATGATGGCCCGGACCCTGGCGGCACCCGTCGCTTTCAGGCCGCTCGCATCCGCGTCAATCACCTGACGCTGCGGCGCGTGCACCACCGGCACGTCCAGCGGCATGATCTGCTGACCCTTGTCCTGCACTGTAGGCATCGCGTGCTCGTTGCTCATCCGCCGGATTTCGGGGCTGGTTTCGGGGCTGGTTTGGCAGGCAACGGCTGAGTCGGCACCGATCCCGTCAGCAACTGGTCAAGCTTGGATCCCAGCAGGTCCTGATGCTGGGGCCTGACGGGCAGATCCACCGCCTTGACGATCTGTGTCGCCTGCAGGGCCTGGAGCTGCAGATGCCTGTCGGCCAGCAGTTGCAGACGGGCAGGCTTGTTGATGTGCTGCCATTCTGCCCGCAGCGTGGCGATGCTGTCGCGCTCACGGTCCAGCCGCTTCTCCAGCTTCTTGACCTGCTCGGCATAGTAGATCGTGTCGTACTTGATCGAATAGACCCAGGCCGCCGTGCTCAGCAGCCCGAGGATCGCCAGGAGATTCAGCAACCGCAGCATCAGTGTCTCCTCGGTGAAGTCTTTGGACGGGCGGAAGTTTTTGGGGCGTATGTCTTGCGCGCTGTCGGAGCGCGATCTGGCAAGCCGGCAAGCGCCATGACCTGCGGATCGGTGTTGCCCGAAGGCTCTGCCGTTCGCGTGGCCGCCCGAAGCTTGGCCGACCGAGCGCGGGGGTTGAAAGAAATCTCGTCGTCTTGTGGAATACAGGGCCATTTTCCCGCCATGCGGAAGGTCACGACGCTGGCGGTGACGGGATGGTGGCGCGATCCGCCACCTTTGCCGGAACGCGCTGCGAGGAACTGCTTGACGATGCGATCCTCGAGCGAATGGAAGGTGACGACAGCCAGCACGCCGCCCGGCTTCAGGATGCGCTCGGCCGCATGCAGAGCCCGCGCCAATTCTCCCAGTTCGTCATTCACCGCGATGCGCAGCGCCTGAAAGGTCCGCGTCGCGGGATGAATCTCGTTGGGTCGCGGCCAGATGATCTTCGTGATGATGTCCGACAGCTGCCGCGTCGACCGGATCGGGCCATCCTGGCGGGCCGCGACGATGCCACGCGCCAGCGGACGCGACAGCCGTTCCTCGCCGAAATGATAGAGGATATCGGCGATGCGCTCTTCGCTCTCCTCGTTGACGATATCTGCGGCACTCGGGCCATCCTGGGCCATGCGCATGTCGAGCGGGCCATCGTTACGGAAGGAGAAGCCGCGTACCGCCTGATCGAACTGCATCGACGACACGCCGATGTCGAGCACCACGCCATCAACCTGCGGAAGATCGTGCTCGGCCATCTGCGAGAAAGCCGCCTCGATCAGGATGAGGCGACCCTGGCTGGCTGCAACCATGGATTGACCATCACGTATGGCATCAGGATCGCGGTCGAACGCAAACACCCTGATGTCGGGAAATGCTGCAAGAATTTCGCTGGTGTAACCGCCCGCGCCAAAGGTTCCATCGACATTGGTGCCACCCGGCTTCAGCGTCAAAGCGCCAAGCGACTCGGAACGAAGGACGGGGATGTGCCGATCAAAGGTCCGCTGGGGATCGATGAGATCGGCGGGGCGCATCATGACTGTCCGCCCGACGGCGGCAGGCTGCTGAGATTGCGGCGCATCACGCGCAGCTTGTCCCGGCTTTGCGCGTAGTGATCGGCGAAGCGTGACGGTTCCCAGATCTGGAACTTGTGGCCATGGCCCACGAACGCCACCTGATCGTTGACTCCAGTGATCTCGCGCATGCGCTCGCTCAGGACCATGCGGCCCTCGCCGTCGACTTTCAGGATTTCGCTGGCACCCATCAGCGCCGTCGCGAAATAGTCGCGCTCCTCGGAATAGGCCGGAAGCCGCTCCATCAGGCTGTCGATTTCCCGCATCAGCGCGTGGCCGCCGCAGTCCAGTGCCGGGAAATCGAGAGCGGGATGCACGTAAAGTCCCTCGTATCCATCTTTCGCCAATAGACTTCGAAAAGGCGCGGGAATGGAAACCCGCCCCTTCGCGTCCAGCCTGTTGGTGAATTGTGAAACAAAGCGGTCCATTGACGCCACACACCGCAATGCTGCGCACAAACGCAGCGATCCCACGATAAGCCCCCAGGCCCCTCCATCCCGCAGCATTGCCGACAGCACTGCCCGTTCCCCGCGCGATAGAACCCGCGCCGGTTGGATCTTTGTGCGCCCGAACACTTGGGATAACATGGAATAACATGGGAATTTTTGGGCAGTCAACCGTTAAGAGAGAATTTATGGTTTCGACACAGCTCGCGCCGATCATGCCCATGAACTAGATTATGTTAGGGTTAATAAGGGGTTAAGGCCAAAAAATGAGAGTTCAGAGGAATGATTGTCTCCCAGATATCTTTTGAGGCGTTCAACATCGGCCCTGAAGGACGCCAAGGGATTGCCCTTTGCCGCGTGCAGCCTCGCCTGACGCAGGGTGCCAAACACAAAAAAAGGCCACACCCCCGGGGGAGCGCGGCCTTGTTGCGCAGGGTCGGGCGGCAGACCTCAGGGTGCGATGACCGCAACATCCCTGACGCCTGCAGGCAGGCCCTTGACCTTGCCCACTGCAGTCGCCGCGCCGGTGGCGATATCGATGGTGTGCAGCGTATCGCCGACCACCGCAAAACCGGTGTTCTTGCCCGCAGAATCGGTCGCGATATCAAATGCGATACCATCCGCCTTGACGCCGAGGCCGCCCATCGTGACGAGGATTCCGTCATTCGGCGGGGCCTGTTTCAGGAAGGTGCCGAGCGTGCTGTCGATGTCGTAGAGCGCGGTTTCCTTCGTGCCCTTCACGCTGTTGGAATAGGCACCTGCCGTGACCATCGGGGTCTTGCCGGAGGCCTTGTCACCCTCGGCATATTTGAGGCTTCCATCCTTGGTCACCTTGCCATCATCGACATTGGCGCGCAGGCTGGTGCCATCGCTGCCGATGATGCGCAGGCGGTCGGCTGCGGGGTTGAAGTCAACCGTCGCCTTCACATTCGCAGCGAGCATGGTTTCAAGCTTGACCTTCATGGTGGCCTGACCCGATTTGGTGTCAACGGTATAGACAGTACCGTCATCGGCGAGGGCGTAGAGCATGCCATCGGACGGGCGCATGTCGATGCCCGCAACCTTGCCGGTGATGCCGGTGATCGGCATGGATTTACCGGCCTGCAACGTCTTGGTGTCGAACGGCGTCAATGTGTTGCTGCCTGTGAGGGCAACGATCATCTCGGCACGAGCGGCACCAGCCATGGCAACGGTAGCGAGAAGGGTGGAAAGAAGAACGCGGTGGATGCGGGTCATGGTGAGCACTCCTGTTGAATCTCGTGAATTGCGGGGCCTGCCGCCCGCGCTTGACGGAAACCCTCCGGAACGCGCATTGGATGCACTGCTCGAAAAATAGATTGTGATGTGCATCCAGAACCTGACTTCGCGTGTAGAACAATCATGCCAAACTTTGTTCAAGCCATCGATGGATCGCCTGCATGAGTGGATCTGCCCTTTCTGATCAGGATGTTACCGCGATCATCGGACGTTGCGCCACGGGTGATCGCGAAGCGCTCAAGCGGCTGTTCGATGTGGAAGCCCCCCGGATGATCGGTGTTGCCGAGCGTATCCTGCGTAGGCGGGCACTGGCGGAAGAGGCGACACAGGACACGTTCGTGCAGATATGGCGGCGCGCCGCAAGCTTTGACGCGACGCTTGGATCGGGACGCACCTGGCTCTACACGATCCTGCGCAACCGCTCGCTCAACATCCTGCGCGATGAAAGCAGGACCGAACTGTCGGGTCAGACAGAGGCCTTCGACAGCGCCAGCGATGACGATGATCCTGAAACCGTGGTGATGAAACTGGGCGAGGCCAGCCGCCTGCGCGACTGCCTGCAGAAGCTGGAGCCGGAACGTCGGCAGGCCATCGTGCTGGCCTATGCCAGGGGCCTCAGCCACGGCGAGCTCGCCGGAAAGCTCGGCATCCCTCTCGGCACCATCAAATCCTGGATCCGCCGGTCTATGGCCACGCTCAAGGAGTGCATGGCATGAGCGGCGAAAAACTGACGCGCGAGGAACTCGCCGTCGACTACGTGCTGGGCATGGCGGAAGGCACCGATCTGGAGCGGGCCGAGCGCCTGATGGCGACCGATGGGCTGTTCAAGGCACTCGTGATGACCTGGCGCGAGACGCTGGGCGAAATGAACCGGACAGCGCCCGAGGTCCCGGTACGACATCTCATGTGGGAAGGGGTACAGAATGCGCTGGCTACGGTGCCCGGCAACGCCGTAAAACCAGCTCATGCAGTCGCGTCGAACGCTGGGCATTTGTCGTCGCTATGGCAGAATCTCGGGTTCTGGCGTCCCGCCGCTCTCGCCGGTGGTCTCGCGACCGTGCTGCTTGCCGCCGGTCTTGTTCAGGAGCAGGGAAAGCCTCCCGCACAGCCGGTATATGTGGCCGTCTTGCAGACTGAGCTGGGCCGCGCCTCTGCCGTCGTCAACGCCTATGCCGACGGAACGGTTACGCTCGTCCCGATCGAGACCATCGGCGTTCCCGAAGGCCGCATTCTGGAGGTCTGGACCTTGCAGACCCGTGAGCGCGGGCCGGTGTCGATCGGGCGCATGGGCCGGGCCAGAACGCTCAAGCTCGATCTGAAGCAGTTGAGTCGCCCGGATGCGGGTCATCTCTTTGAGATCACGGTGGAACCGCCAGGAGGTTCGCCAACAGGAAGGCCAACAGGACCAATTCTGATGAAGGGTCTGGCGGGTCAGGCTTTGTAAAACGGGCTATTCCGCACCCAGGAAATAGTGCCACGTCCCATCCGGCCCGATGCCGATGCGCCAGAAGGGATAGCGGCCCTTTTCACGCCATTCCCTGAGCTGGGCAGCGCCCATGACACGGTACACATCGACCTCCTGCTCCGGCGTCAGCAGGCGCGGATCAAGGACGGCGAAGTAGGGCCAGACGTACATATCCTGGGGCTGTCCGGCATTGATACGCGCATGGCCCACCGCGAGAATGTTGATCATCTGGCCCATCGTCTCGCGGCCCTGGCCATCGCCCGAGCGCTCGCGGAAAAATGCAGCCAGCTGATCCGCCATCGCCGGGCCCCTGACACCACGCGGTGCCCCCTTGCCGAAGGTGGGAGGAACCTCGTTCCACTCGATGGGCTTCTTCAGGGCAGCGCTGTCGCCGGTGCGGATCGCCTCAAGAAGCAGGCCGCGCATGCGCCGGACATTCGGTGACAGGCTTTCAACGTCACGTGAAATCTCCGGTGGCTTCGTCGGCGGCGCTGCGCGTTGTTGCGCAGGCACGGATACACAACCGAGCGTCAGGATGGCCAGACCGGCAAGGATTCGCAGCATGCCTCTTTGCAGCCGCCAATCGCGGCGGCGTCAAGGCATCAGCCGTGGCGGATCACCGAGAACTCGCCGTTTCGGATGCGCTGCGGCAGTCCTGCGACAAATGTCGCCACAGGTTCCTCGCCATAGGCCATCACGAATTCCTTGAGCGCGAAAAACAGCGCAGCCTGGACCATGCAATCCGGATCGACGCCATCGTCGTCGGCTTCATTGAAGGCCTCGATCAGAAGGCGCAGCGCGATCTGCTTCTGGTCGCCGATTTCCGCGGCGGTTTCCATGTCTTGGCCTTTGTACTGCAGGAAGGTCATAGAGCACTCAACATCTTTCGTGCCGTCGCTCGGCCCGATCTTTGAAACACCCTAACGAGCAAGGTTTGCCGGCGCGACCGAAGTCTTATGAAAAGGTTAATTTGGATGGGCCAATGTTGCGGCAGTTCGCAAGACGCGCTTCATCCGCTTCAGCGCCCGGCATCAGCCGGAGTATCGTGTCGAGATTTCGCGGGTCAGGCGCTGTCCCTGCACAAGCATGCGGTCGATCACCAGGCGGGAGCGGTCCGTGCAGGTCCGATGAGCAGGCTGATGGCCGAGATAACCGCGGTTGTAGGCGCCAGCGAGGCGCTCCTTGCGCTGCGGTGTCGTGCCTTCTGCATCGATCAGCTGGACGATCCGCTGCTGCCAGCCCGCGCTGTCGGGCTGGGCACACAGGGCCGTCATGTAGCTCAGCGTGCCCAGCACCTCGGCAAGGCGCAGCAGGTCCGGCTCGTAGGCGGCGGGCGGCGGTTCGGGTGCACTCTCCTCACGGACTACCGGAGGAGGTGCCGGTCGGCGCTGCTGCTGCGCCACAACTGGCAATGCGGCGGCAAGCATCAGCGACATGAGGACAAGGCGCTTCATGGGGCCGCCTCGATGAGCTTGTGCGCCCTGGCGACAATCCCTGACAAACCTCGTGTGGTTGGCCAGCGGGAGACATCCTCAGGGCGGGCCCAGATGGTCTGGCCGATCTCGCTTGAGGATTGCGGCTCACCCGAAACCCAGCGGGCCGCGAAGGCGCAGACCACGGCGTGAAAGGTCGGTTCACCCGCCTTGCCACGCACGACTGTTTCAACATGATCGACGAAGCCAACGATCTCGGCCATCACGCCAACCTCCTCCAGCAACTCGCGCAGCGCGGCCTCCGCCAGCGTCTCGCCCATCTCGACCCTCCCGCCCGGGAAGGTGAAGAGGCCCTTCGCGGGTTCCACAAGACGCTCGCCAATGAGCACCCTGCCCTCGCGGAAGACACCGACGGAGGCTGCCAGCATGGGGCGGGGCGGGACAATCAGTTTCGTCAAACGTGCTGCCCGCCGTTGATGTGCAACTCGGCCCCGTTCACATAGGACGATTGCTCCGTGCACAGGAACATGATGGCCTTGGCCACCTCCTCGGTCGTGCCAAGGCGGCGCATGGGAATCTGGCTCTCGACGATCTTGTCCGTACCTGGAGACAGGATCGACGTGTCAATCTCACCGGGCGAGATGGAATTCACCCGGATGCCGAGAGAGCCGAAGTCGGAGGCCATTTCACGGGTCAGTGCTGCAAGGGCAGCCTTCGATGTCGCATAGGCCGCGCCTGCGAAGGGGTGCACGCGTCCGCCTGCGATCGATGTGACATTGACGATGGAGCCGCGCGCGGCCTCAAGCTCGTCCAGCAAGCCACGGGCCAGCATGATCGGCGCGAAGAAGTTCACCTGAAAGACGCGGTGCCAATCGTTGAAATCCGTATTCGCCGCCCCCATCCGCCGACCGTCGGGAGACTTCGGGGAAATCCCGGCGTTGTTGACCAGCGCATTGAGCTTGCCGCCCTCGATCTGCAGACGCCGCTTGATCTCGGTGATGCCGCGCATGGTGTCGACGGGGTCCTCAAGATTGATCTGCACATGATCGTCCGCGCCTGATGGCCAGGGGCATTTGTCCGAAAAGGCCTGCCGCGAGCAGGACAGGATTCGCCAGCCGGCCTTGGCGAAGACCTTTACCGTCGCGTGACCAATGCCCCGCGACGCGCCGGTCAGCAGCATCACAGGACGTTTGCCGGGCTCGGTCTTCGGGATGTTCATTGGGGGCATGCCCATGGCGGATCGGTCTTTCGCTGGTGACTCAGGGATAAAGCCTAGTCTTGGTGAAATCACCATCTGGCGTCTCGCGCCGAAACACAATGCGGTCGTGCAGACGGAAGGGCCTGTCATGCCAGAATTCGATCT
Organism: Hyphomicrobiales bacterium; assembly: GCA_031377545.1. Taxonomy (GTDB): domain Bacteria; phylum Pseudomonadota; class Alphaproteobacteria; order Rhizobiales; family Beijerinckiaceae; genus JADCCX01. The sequence goes on from JANMFA010000484.1 coordinate 12,984, forward strand.
CAAGAGGTCTGACACGGTAGCCGGTCCAGTGCGGAGGCCGCGGAACGTCCTGACTGTCATACTGCGCCTTGATCGCCTCGATCCGCGCCTCGAAAGTGGCGCGCGCGTCCAGCGGCTGTGACTGCAGACTGGCCCAGGCGCCGATCCGGCTGTCGCGGGGACGCGAGGCAAAATAGGCATCGGCCTCCGCATCCGTGACCGTTTCGACTGATCCGCGCAACCGGACCTGACGCTTGAGGCTCTTCCAGTGGAAAACCAGACCGGCCTGCATGTTGGCCGCCAGTTGCCGACCCTTGGTGCCGGTCATGTGCGTGTAGAAGACAAGGCCGCGCCGGTCATAGCCGTTCATCAGGACAATACGGACATCCGGCAAACCGCTGGCATCCATCGTCGCCAGCGCCATCGCATGCGGATCGTTGATCTCGGCGGCCTTGGCTTGTGCAAACCATTCTTCGAACAGGGCAAACGGATCCGTGCTGTCGGTGAAGTCACTGAACATTAACCGTCCTCTGGCAATATGCGCCTGTAGTGTGAGTTGGGGTTCTTCCGTGGCGAGTGGCGTTTTGGCGCACGGCGTATATGGCGCAACAGTCAGGTCTCTGAAAGGGGCCTGCGCTGTTCTGGTGACAGTGTTTGCGGCGGGTTGCAGCATTACGATGCCGTTCGAGCGTGCTCCTGCCAGCATCGCGGCTTCCGATGCCGAACTCATGACAGGCTCCATCGCCCCCCGGGGCACCAAAGATGCCGCCTTGCCGACTGGCCAGATATTGCCGCCCGGCCAGATCTTGCCGCCCGGCCAGGTATCACCGTTTTCACCGAAGCTTGACGAAGAAGATTGGCGCAGGGCGCGAGCCGCCATGGTCACCGCGCTGGATCCGCAGGGCAATGGCGGCCATGTGCGCTGGGACAACGCCGACAGCGGCAACAAGGGCTCGTTCGCGCCTGTTGGCAATCCGTTCCTTGTCAAGGACGAGATCTGTCGCAATTATGTCGCCATGGTCTCGCTCAAGGAGCCCGATCTCTGGTTTCAGGGCACCGCCTGCCGCGTGACTGCAACCGACTGGGCCATCAGGGACGTCACGGCCTGGAAGAAGCCGGGGTGAGCTTTCGGCATACGCAGAGCTGATTTGTGTTCGGCAGTTGCGGAAAACCCCGGAATTCCCCACATACACGGTCTCAAGTGACCCGTTCCCGGAGCCTCTCCCGCGATGCGCAACCCCTATGACGTGCTTGGTGTGCCCAAAGGCGCCAGCGAAGCCGAGGTCAAGAAGGCCTTCCGCCGCGCCGCCAAGCAGCACCATCCTGACCGGAACCGGGATGATCCGCGGGCGCCCGAGCGCTTCGCGGAACTGAACACCGCCTATGAAATCCTGGGTGATACGGGAAAGCGCGGGCAGTTCGACCGTGGCGAGATCGGGCCGGACGGAAAGCCCAAGGGGTTCGAGGGCTTTTCAGGCACGGGTGGCCATTCGGCCGATGATCTCTTTCGGCATTTCCGCAACATGGGCGGCGGGCGTCCGGCGGGGCAGCAGGCCGGCGGGTTCGATCCTTCCGACGTCTTTGGCCGCATGTTCGGCGATACGGCCGAGCGGGCGCGCAATCCCGGAGCGCAGCGTGCGCGGGCACAGCCCGGCGCTGATGCCAGTGTCACGATGAGCGTGACACTTGAGGAAATCGCTGCGGGCGAGCCCAAGCGGGTGCGGCTGCCAACCGGCAAGGATCTCGAGGTGGCCATCCCGAAAGCGGTTGCCGACGGGATGACGGTGCGGCTGCGTGGCCAAGGCTATTCCTCGCCGACCGGCGGTGAAAGCGGCGACACGATGCTGACCATCCGCCTCCTGCCGCATGAGCGCTTCACTGTCGAAGGCCGGGATCTGCGCGTGCGCATTCCTGTGCCGCTCGCAGATGCGGTGCTGGGCGGCGCGGTGATGGTGCCGACGCTCGGCGGCAGCGCCGAGATCGGTATCCAGCCCATGACCTCCAGCGGCCGCACCTTCCGCCTCAAGGGCAAGGGCCTGCCGGGCAAGGAACAGCCGGGGGACCTCTATGCTGTGCTCGAGATCGCATTGCCGACAATGCCCGATCCGGAGTTGACAGCGCTGATGCAGAAGCGGAAGGGGTAGGTCTTTTTACCCCCGCCTGACCGATCCAGCCATGCCCCACACGCCCGAATCCCTCCTCGCCACGTTCGAGTCCATGGGCATTGCCCATGAGACAATCGCCCACCTTGCCCTGTTCACGGTTGAGCAATCGAAGGAATTGCGCGGCGAGATTCCCGGCGCACACACCAAGAACCTGTTCCTGAAGGACAAGAAGGGAAAGCTCTTTCTGGTCACAGCGGTCGAGAGCACGCGGATCGATCTCAAGCGTCTGCATGAGGTGATCGGCGGTTCAGGGCGGCTTTCATTCGGGAATGCGGAGCAGATGCTCGAGCATCTGGGCGTCACGCCGGGTTCGGTGACCGCCTTCGCGGTGATCAATGACACGGCTAGGCATGTCACGATGATTCTGGATGAGCGGCTGAAGGCCTATGGCCGCATCAACGGCCATCCCCTGGTCAACACCATGACGACAGGCGTTTCATGGGATGATCTGCTGAGGTTTCTGGACGCGACGGGCCACTCGCCGCAGATGCTGAAGGTCGGAGAGGGGCCGGCAGATCCTGTCAGAGAGCCTTGAGCCGTACGATCGACGACTGCGCTTCCTCCGTCAGAGCGCCTGCCTCGGACTGCATCCGCTCCGCCAACGCTCCAAGGGTCTTGACGTCGTCTTGCGAGGCCGCCATCGCGCTCGATATGTCGACCACGCTGGCCGCGATATCCGACACTCTGCGGTCGACAAGGGAGATCGCGCTTGCGATCTCGGCGGTTGCCGCGTGCTGCTGCTCGACCGCAACAGCGACGGCGCCCGCGGACTCGCTGCGGATCTGCATGCTCTCCTGAAGCCAGGCGATCAGCCTGCTGATCTGCTCGATACCGTCCGCAGCGCTCGAGACAATCTGCGAGATTCGCTCTGCCGCCTGATGCGATTGGCCGGCCAAATTCTTGACCTCGGATGCCACAACGGCAAAGCCGCGCCCTGCTTCGCCTGCCCGCGCCGCCTCAATCGTCGCGTTCAAGGCGAGAAGATTGGTCTGCTCGGCAATTTCGCCAATGGTGCGGGAGATGCTCGTGACATGGCCGATCATCTCGAACAGCTTCGTGGCGCTTTCGGCCGCAGCCTTTGACGCTGATGCTGATTCCTCGGCCTCGACCCTGCTCGCGCTGGCGCGGCGTTCAATCTCCTGCGCAGCAGCTGCCAATTCCTCGCTCGTCGCCGCCGTCGAGGAAATGTTGCCCAGCACATCCTGCAAGTGCTGGTTGATGGCATTCGTCTTGTTGGCGATGTGTTCGGATGAGGCAAAGAACTGTTGCACTGCGCCCTTGATACCCCCGCTGGCCTCTTTCGTGGCTGCCGTCAGCGAATCCGCGATGGCGACAAAGGCACTGGCCTCGTGATCGATCATTTCCTGCCGGTTCTGGACAGCGATGGCCTGCAACTCCTGCTGAAGGCCAATGGTGTTCAGCGAATCGATGATCACCATGCGGGCGACCGATTTGCAACGCTCCGCCAATCTTTCGCCAGCGAAGGGAATCTTCCCGAATTCGTGGTCGATCGTCGCCGAGATCGTGTGCAGCGCAAGGGCTATACGGAACCGGGCTCCGTGGCCGATCGCCTGCTCGCGTTCGGACAAACGGGCAAGGTTAACGTAGTAGGATTCATCGAATCCATTCTTCAGGAAGTGCTGAAAATGCGATTCCTCTTCCTTGACCAGGCTGTCCAGGAACGAAAGATCCTGATTGCGGTAATTGGGATGGTTCCTGAACCGTTCGACATGCGCCCGGAACACCTCTGGCAGGATATTGTGCGTCGCTGCCTCGGCCGCGCATGCCTTGGCCTTGACGCCCGCATCGACCTGAAAAATCTCCTCGCGAGCAGCAGCATGCACCTTCAGCGCCGCGACTGCGTTTCCGATCTTGTCTGCAATACTCGATGTCATTCTTTTTCTCTTTTAATTACAGCTTATTCCCAAATTCTCCTTTGAAAGTCGTATCGGCCAATAATCTCAGGCAGCCTCACCCTCGGCATTCCAGTCTGCGCCGACCGCTGCCGCCACGGCCTCTTCCAGCCCCAGATCCTTGAGCTTGCGATACAGCGTCGATCTTCCGATCGAGAGCTTGCGCGCCACCTTCGACATCTGCCCACGATAATGGCTGATGGCGAAGCGGATGGCTTCGCGCTCGATATCATCCAGCTTGCGCATGTCGCCCATGGCATCGACGAGCTTGAGTGCATTGGGATCTTCCACAGGCACCTGCACGATTTCGCGCACGGTCCGCATCTGCTGCGGCTGGCCTGGCACCAGAACGGGCACAGAGGGAATGCGCAGCTCGAAGCCATCGACATGCGTCGCGATCTGCGGGAATTCCGCGATGGTCAGTTCGTCGCCCTCGCTCAGCACGACGGCGCGAAACATGGCGTTTTCGAGCTGGCGGACATTGCCCGGCCAGTCGTAGCGTGTGATCAGCGCCATCGCTTCCGCGCCGATGCCGCGGATGGTGCGGCCTTCCTCAGCTGCAAAGCGGGCGAGGAAGCGGCGTGCGAGATCGGGGATATCGTCACGGCGCTGGCGCAAAGGCGGGATCGAGATCGGGAAGACGTTGAGGCGGTAATAAAGGTCTTCGCGGAAACGGCCCTGTTTCACCAGTTCGATCAGGTTCTGGTTGGTGGCCGAGATGATGCGGATGTCCACCTTGACGGATTTCTTGCCGCCGACGGGATCGACCTCGCCCTCCTGGATGGCGCGCAGCAGCTTCACCTGGGCATCCAGCGGCAACTCGCCGATCTCATCGAGAAACAGCGTACCGTGGTTAGCCTCGACGAATTTGCCGATGTGGCGGTCCATCGCTCCCGTGAAAGAGCCCTTCTCGTGACCAAAAAGGATACTTTCGACAAGATTGGACGGGATGGCACCGCAATTGACCGTGACGAAAGCCTTGCCGCGTCTGTCGGAGCAGCCCTGGATGGCCCGCGCGATCACTTCCTTGCCGACGCCCGATTCACCTTCGAGCAGAACCGGAATCGCCGATTTCGCGGTGCGCTCGCCCAGACGGATCACGCGCTCCATTTCCGGCGATCGGGTCACCAGATCACGGAATGTCAACGTGTTGGCGGAGCGGCGGTTGACCCGCCGCAGTTCGCCTTCCAGTGCGTCGACCCGCAAGGCATTCTTGATCGAGATCTGCAGCCGCTCGGCTCCCACGGGCTTGACCACGAAATCGGTGGCCCCGGCGCGCATGGCAGAAATCACGGTTTCGATAGAGCCATGGGCGGTCTGGACGATCACCGGCAGCGCCATGTCCATGTCGCGCAGGCGTCCAAGCACACCCATGCCATCAAGGTCAGGCATGACCAGGTCGAGCACGAGCAGGTCGATCCTTGGCTCCGCCTTCTCGATCTGTTTGATCGCCAGTTCGCCGCTTTCAACCGCGATGGGATCATAACCGGCCCGCTTCACCATTTCGGTGAGCAGACGGCGCTGGATTGGATCGTCATCCGCGATCAGAATTGTAATGGGCATCAAATTTCCAAATCAGTGTCTCGATTTGGAGCAGTCTGGGGGTGAGGCGTAAACACGGTGTAAACGCTGGCGGAGAAAACAGCGGATTGTCCATTATCTCGACCGCCCTATCTTAAGTTGGTGTTCATCTCACTCGTTTAGACTTTTTAAACCGTCAGAACGCCGCAACGCTTCTGGCCTCGATTTTGCCCCATGTCCGTCACGGACGCGGCAAGATTGCACCGCAGAAGCAGTCCGACTCGGCGATGGCCGGGATCTGACACAGGAAAGGACCAGGGTTACCCCCATGCCGATCGAGCCTCGTGAGACTCGCACATCCAAGAACCGTATCGCGACGCGTCAGGAGCTGACACACTTCTACCGCGCCATCGGTATTCCGGCCGTGGTCTCCGCCACCCAGGCGGCCAAGATGACAGCGCCTTCCGCCAAGAGCGCAAGCGACCTTCCCGCTTTCCTGCGCGACGCGCATGCCGTAGGCTGACGGCGAAACCAACGGGCGATTCATGAGTGACAATGCTGCGAACGACAATGCGCTGACGCGCTTTCTGGGAGGCAATCCCGGCGCGGTGGTGCTGAAGCTTGCGATCATTTCCGTGATCGTGGGTGCCCTGCTGCATCTGGCGGGATTGTCGCCGCTGTCGCTCTTCCGCGGGCTTGAAGCCATGATCCGCGGCCTGATTGGCTCCGGCTTCGATGCCGTGCGCAACGTGGCCGAGTTCGCACTTTACGGCGCAATGGTTGTCGTGCCGATCTGGCTGATCGCGCGGGCGTTTTCGGCGAAGAAGTCCTGAACGGCTGCGTCAGGCCTTTGCCCAGTCGGTCGCCTTGCGCCCGACGCATGCACGGAGAGTTTCGGCATTCTCCCGCCTGCACGTCGCTGCCAACCCCTGCACGATCTCGCGTGCCAGCCCCGGCCCCTTGAAGACCATCGCGGAATAGAACTGGATCAGGGTCGCGCCCGCCTCGATCTTGGCCAAAGCGGTTTCGACGCTGTCGATTCCGCCAACCCCGACCAGCGGAAACTGACGGTCGACGCGAAGATACGTCTGGGCCAGCACACGCGTCGAGGCCGTGAACAGCGGCTTGCCCGAAAGGCCTCCGGCTTCCTTCGCCAGCGACCGATCCTGCAGCGTCTCCGGACGGGCAAGGGTGGTGTTGGAAACAATCATGCCCTCGATCCGACGTTCGCGGGCCACTTCGACGATATCGTCGAGCTCAAACTCCGAGACATCCGGCGCAATCTTGAGCAGCAGCGGCACGGACTTGCCCGGCAGCGCATCCCGCGCATCGATGATGCGTGCCAGAAGCTCGTCCAGCGCCGCGCGGTTCTGCAGGTTGCGCAGGCCCGGCGTGTTGGGAGAGGATACGTTGATCGAGAGATAGTCCGCAACGGGCCCAAGCTCTGTGACCAGCGACACATAATCCGCTGTGCGGTCAGCCGAATCCTTGTTCGCCCCGAAATTGACGCCCACGATGCCGCCATCGCGGCGGCGCGCCGCCAGCCTCCGACGCATCGCGGCACCACCCTCGCTGTTGAGCCCGTAGCGGTTGATGACGGCCTGATCCTGCGGCAGGCGGAAGACGCGGGGTTTGGCATTGCCTGGCTGGGGCAAGGGTGTCACGCCGCCCACCTCCACGAAACCAAAGCCAAGACGCAACGCCTGATCAGAAACCTCGGCGTGCTTGTCGAAACCGGCGGCCAGACCAACGGGATTGGGGAACGACAGGCCAAACGCGGCAACCCTCAGGCAGGGATCATCCGCCGGGCGTGGTGGAAGAGGCATCATTTCCAGCGCGCGAACGGTCATCCGATGCGCCGTTTCGGCATCAAGCCGATGGATCAGCGGGCGGGCGACATCGAACAGCAGGCCCATCATGGGGAAAGCTCCGGAACAACAGGCACACCGTCCTGATCCAGCGGGAGATCGACAAGGGAGACCACGGCATGCATCGGAAGCGGTCCATAGAGATGCGGAAACAGGTCGCCGCCCCGCGAAAGCTCCCATTTCAGCGCATCTCCGAGCGCCTTGGCATCAATTCCAGCCAGAATCAGATCGCTTTGCCCGCGGAAATGCTTTGTCGCCGTCTCGCGCACCTGATGCGCTGCCGAGAAGTGAATGTAGCCATCCGCGACATCAATCGCCGCACCTGAAAAAACACCGGCGGATTGTGCATCGCGCCAAGCCTGCTTTGGGCTGATTTTGTAGATGATCGTCATGGGCCATCGCTTTAGTGGCAAAGAGGCGCAACCCCAAGAGGCGAAAGCGATTCCGGCGATTCTATCCGCAGGAACCGGCAGCACAGCCCTTCGACCGAGCGACTGAAACCCGAAAATAAACTCCCCCATCCGAAGTTTAATCTCCTAACTTCCCTTGCGGATAGAGGATAAATATCCTAGAAAGCGGCCCATTCAACGGGAGGCTTTCATGCCGCGTCTGACTCATGAACAGGTGTGGAATGCGATTGATGCCCTGGCATCGCGCTATGGATTCTCCGCCTCTGGACTGGCCAAGAAGTCCGGGCTCGATGCCACCTCGTTCAACAAATCGAAGCGCGTGGCACCAGACGGACACCTGCGCTGGCCGTCCACGGAATCGGTTGCCAAGGTGCTGGATGCAACGGGCGCATC
>JANMFA010000504.1:0-3293 GCA_031377545.1 Hyphomicrobiales bacterium
GCCTATTGCATGATCCTGGGCATGATTGCGCTGAGCCTGATGTTTCTGGCGGGTTACGGCGGTATCGTCAGCCTCATCCAGATGACGGTGGCGGGGCTCGCGGCATATCTCATCGCGATTCTGGGTGACAGCGCCATGGCGCAGATCAGCCTGAAATGGTCATGGTGGGCCGTCGTGCCACTGGCGATCCTCATTGCAACACTGTTTGGCACGATCGGCGGCGCGCTTTCCGTGCGCACCGAGGGTATCTACACCATCATGATCACCCTCGCGATCGCCTCTGCGTTCTTTTACTTTACACTGCAGAATTACACGATTTTCAATGGTTTCAGCGGGTTCAACGGCATCAAGGCACCGGTGTTTCTGGGCATCGACTGGCGCTCCAACACGCCGTTCTACTATCTCTGTCTCGCCTGCGCGGCGCTGTCGTACTTCGCTGTCGTCTATGTGTCGCGTGCCCCCTTCGGACTGGCACTGCAGGGCACGCGGGACAATGCCCGCCGGATGGCGGCGCTGGGTTTCAACGTGACCGCTCACCGCATCGCAGCCTACACCTTCGCCTCCGTCATCGCCGCCGTGGCCGGTGTGTTGCTGGTGTGGTATCAGGCCCAGATCTCGCCGGGAACGGCGGGCGTCGGCCCCGTCGTTGACATCCTCATCATCGCTGTGGTGGGAGGCATCAACCGGCCCATCGGCCCGTTCATCGGCGCGCTCGTCTATGTGCTCCTGCGGACCTTCTCGCTTGACTTCCTGGAAGCCATTGGCCTCGACGGCCGCCGCTTCCAGCTTCTCATTGGGCTTGGTTTCCTCGTCATCGTGCTGTTCTCTCCAGACGGGCTCGTCGGAATCTACGACAAGTTCAAGGCGCGTTACCAGCGTCAGCGCGAAACCCGGGTCAGCGGCTTCCAGACGGGTGGCCCGCCATGAGTCTCGCGCTTTCCGCTGACCGACTGAACGCTGCAGGTTCCGCCAATGCGCTGGAGCTTCGCGGCGTTTCGCGACTGTTTGGCGCGCTGGCCGCACTCTCGGATGTCACGCTGAGTGTCCAGCCGGGCGAGCGGCGCGGTGTGCTGGGATCCAATGGCGCAGGCAAGACCACGCTTTTCAACTGCATCACGGGAGATTTCCCGCCGTCAGCAGGAATCATCCGTTTCTTCGGTGAGGATATCACCGACTTCCCGCCGCAGGAGCGCATCAGGCGCGGTCTCAGACGCACATACCAGATCTCCTCGCTGTTCGCTGGTCTCTCCGTCCTCGACAATGTCTATCTGGCTTGTCGGGGCGTCTCCCGTAACCGCTTCTCGCTGGTCCGCCCCCGTCGCAGCGATGCGTTGATGGCTTCGGCTGAGAGTCTCGTGAATGCCGTACATCTCACGGACGTCCAGGACAAACTTGTGGGGGAACTTGCCTATGGCCAGCAGCGGCAACTGGAGATCGCGCTGGCACTGGCGGGCGCGCCGCGTTTCATCCTGTTTGATGAACCGGCGGCCGGTCTCTCTCCGGCGGAGCGCCAGGACCTCGTCTCGATCCTGACCTCGCTGCCGGCGCATATCGGGTTCATCATCATCGAGCATGACATGGATGTTGCGCTGCGCGTGGTGCAAAGCGTGACGATGATGCACAACGGTCGCATCTTCAAGGAAGGCCGCCCCGACGAGATCGAATCGGACCCGGAAGTGCAGGAGCTTTATCTGGGAGGCGCACAGCATCATGGCTGACCGTTTCGCCGCTCCTCCTCCCGCCGGAACGCCGGTCCTCCAGATCGGCGGGCTGAACGTTTTCTATGGTCGCTCCCATGCCCTTCAGGGTGTGGACATGACACTGGCATCCGGCGTTCTGTCGGTTGTCGGCCGTAACGGCATGGGCAAGACCACATTGTGCAAGACCATCATGGGGCTCGTTCCTGCCAGCTCCGGCAGCGTGAGGTTCATGGGGGAAGAGATCCTCGGCCGCGGCCCCACGGAAATAGCCCGGCTGGGTCTTGGCTATGTTCCGCAGGGGCGCCGCCTCTGGAAATCGCTGACCGTGGATGAGCATCTGCGCCTCATGCAGCGCGGCAAGCGCGGGGCCTGGACTGCGGAGCGAATCTACGATTCCTTTCCACGCCTTGCCGAGCGCAAGAACAACGGCGGTGGCCAGCTTTCGGGCGGCGAGCAGCAGATGCTGGCGATATCGCGCGCGCTCCTGATGAACCCCCGCCTGTTGATCATGGACGAACCGACCGAGGGACTGGCACCCGTCATCGTCGCACATGTCGAGGACATGCTCGTCCGGCTGGCGGCGGAAGGCGGTATGTCGATACTGGTGATCGAGCAGAACATCGGCGTGGCCACTGAAATCGCTGATACGGTCGCGATCATGGTCAACGGGCGCGTCAACCGCGTCATCGATTCCGCGACGCTGGCGGCGGACCGTGACCTTCAGCAGCGGTTGCTGGGTGTCGGGCGCCACAGCCATGAGGACCCCGACAGCGGGTCTGTGAATGCTGTTGGCACAGCGCAGGCTTCAGTGGCGGCAACGAGTTCCGCAGCGGCACCCACGCGGGTCTATCTGTCGAATCCTGTTCTGCCCACGCGCTGGTCGGCTGATGCACCAGCCCGGCAGATCGAGGGTGCCGCCCGCACCATCACGCGCCCGGCCCTGGCCACCGTGAACGGCGCTCGCGTGCAGGATGCGGCCTTCACTGCGCGCACCATCGCTGGCGACCCGTTTGTCGTGGTCGCAGGCACTGTCGACACGAAGGCGGAGGAACTGTACTTCCTGCGCGACATCATCCGGGGCACGGGCCTGCGTGTCCGCGTTGTGGATCTTTCGACCAGCGGACGCAGCGTGGGTGCCGATGTTGCTCCGCAGGAAGTGGCGATCCATCATCCGCGTGCGGCAGCCGCCCTTGCCTCCGGTGACCGGGGGCTCGCCGTGGCAGCCATGGCGGAAGCCTTCAGGATCTGGACACAGCGCCAGACCAATATCCTCGGGATGATTTCGGCCGCGGGTTCCGGTGGCACCGCGATGGTCACGCCCGCGATGCAGGTCCTGCCGGTCGGCGTGCCGAAACTGATGATATCGACCATGGCCTCTGGCAATGTGCGCCAGTATGTCGGCCCCACGGATATCGCAATGATGTATTCCATCACCGATGTTCAGGGGCTGAACCAGATTTCCCGCGAGGTGCTGGCCAACGGAGCGAATGCCATGGCCGCGATGGCGAAGGGCCGTCTTGAACGGATGCGCGCCAGGACAACGGTCCGCACAACGGCCGACAAGCCGGTCGCCGGCCTGACAATGTTCGGGGT
>JANMFA010000508.1:0-9807 GCA_031377545.1 Hyphomicrobiales bacterium
CAGCAGCCCAATCTTTCGATCATTCGTGATGCCGAAATCGAGCAATTGCTGCGCGACTATGCCAACCCGATCTTCCGGGCGTCGGGCATCAACGAGGGTGCCACGAAGATCATCCTGGTCGGCAGCCGTGACTTCAACGCCTTCGTCGCGTCGGGCCGCAAGGTGTTCATGAATGTCGGCGTGATCATGGATTCGACCACGCCCAACCAGGTGATCGGCGTGATGGCACATGAGGCGGGCCATATCGCGGGCGGGCATCTCTTTCGCCTGCGCGAACAACTGGAACGCGCCCAGATCATGGCGGTTGCCGGGATGTTGCTGGGGGCTGGCGCCGTGGCGGCAGGTTCACGCAGCAATCAGGTCGGCATGAGCGGCACGGGGCCGATGGGCGCGATCATGGGTCCGGCGGAGATGGTGCGCCGGTCACTGCTGGCCTATCAGCGCAACGAAGAACAGGCCGCCGACAAAGCGGCATTGCGCTACCTCAACCAGACGGGGCAGAGCACAAAGGGCATGCTGGAAACGTTCCAGCGTTTCGCCGATGAATCACTTTTTCGCCGGGCCGGAGCTGACCCCTATCTGCAGAGCCATCCGATGGCACCCGAACGCATCGCCGCGCTGAAGGAAGAGGCGCAGCAAAGCCCGCATTTCGGTAAGCAGGACAGCCCGGCGCTGAAGGCTCGCCATGAACTGGCGCGCGGCAAACTGATCGGATTTCTCAGTCGCCCGGAAGAACTGGTACGCCGCTATGCGCCAACCGATACATCGCTGCCCGCACGCTATGCCCGCGCCATTTCGGCCTATCGCTTCGGCAATCCGCAGGCGGCCCAGGCGCAGATCGACAGCCTGATCGCGGCCCAGCCGAACAATCCGTATTTCTGGGAGCTCAAGGGACAGGCGTTGCTGGAGGCGGGTCGTGCCCGCGAAGCCGTCGCTCCGCTGCGCAAGGCTGTTGCGATGGCACCGGGCCAACCGCTGATTCGCGCGATGCTTGGCCACGCGCTCGTCTCCACCGGCGATCCCAGGGATGCCGATGCGGCCATCAAGGAACTGACGACCGCGTCGCAGCGTGATCCGGATTCTCCCGATACGTTTCAGTATCTGGCCCGGGCATACGGGGCGAAAGGCAACGACGCGATGGCCGCCTTGTCCGCCGCTCAGGGCTATGCGCTCTCGGGCAAGCAGGAAGAGGCGAAAAGGCTTGCCAGACGGGCCAAATCAGGTCTCAAGGAGGGCAGTCCCGCCTGGCTGAAAGCCGATGACATTATCAATCAACCCTCACAATCGTGAGTCCCGGAGTCTTTGTCCATGACCTTGCGCGCCACCGTTGCCGCTCTTGCCCTCTTGCTGATGTCGCCGTTTTCGACAGCCATGGCCCAGGCACCCGCTTTTAGCGATCCCCAGAAGGATGCGGTCCGCGCAATCATCAAGGACTACCTGATGAAGAACCCCGAAGTGATCCAGGAGGCGATGTTTGAGCTTGAGCGTCGCCAGAAGGAGAGCGAACAGCAGGCACGCCTGAAGATCACGCAGGACAAGACCAGCCCGCTGTTTACTGCCAAGCACAACGTTTCGTTTGGCAATGCCAATGGCGATGTGACGATTGTCGAGTTCTTTGATTACAACTGCGGCTTCTGCAAGCGGGCGCTGGGCGACCTGCAGAAAATGGTCGCCGACGACAAGAACGTCCGGATCATCACCAAGGATTTCCCGGTTCTGGGACAAGGCTCGATGGAAGCCGCGACCGTGGCGCTGGCCGCCAAGCTGCAGCTTTCCCCAGACAAACTATGGGCGTTTCACCAGAAGCTTCTCAGCGTTCGCGGCAACGTCGGCAAGCAGCAGGCCCTGGATTCGGCCAAGGAAGTCGGCGCGGACATGGCGCGGCTGACCAAGGACATGGACAGCCCGGCAGTCCGCCTCGCCATCGAGGAAAACGTCCAGATCGCCGATTCGCTGGGCCTTACTGGCACACCGTCCTATGTCGTGGGCGATGAAATCGTGGTTGGCGCGGTCGGCTTTGCCGATCTCAAGTTGCGCGTCGACAACATCCGCAAATGCGGCAGGAACGCCTGCTGAACCCCATCAAATACCCCTCTGTTTGTGAGTTCACGGCCTAATATCGCAGGGTCCACAACTTCTGGGATGAATCGGGTTTCCCTTCATGGCCTCGTCGGCTAAAAGGCGGGGCGCTTGTACGGAAACGCCTTGGTCTTTTTGATCACGGTTTCGACTGCTTTTCCGGAAAGCATTGCATGATCAAGGATTTGACCTCCATGGCTAAAGCTAAAGCTGGCAAGGCACCTCAAAAGACATCTGCCAAAAAGCCTGCCACATCCGTGAAAACTGCCTCAAAGTCGGGCTATGCGATCGACACCGACCTCGTCCGGGCCATTGCGCATCTGCTGACGGAGACCAATGTCGGTGAAATCGAGGTGAGCAAGGGCGACCTCAAGGTGCGTGTGGCCCGCAACGGTCCCGCTGCAGCGCCCGCCCCGATGATGATGGCACCAGCGCAGAGCGCGCCCCCGGCTCCGATGGCAGTGCCGCCCATGGCCGCCAAGCCGATCCTTTCAGCCGCTGCAGAAGCCGCAGCCCACCCCGGCGCGGTCAAATCCCCAATGGTTGGAACGGGTTATCGCAAACCATCACCCGACTCGAAGAATTTCGTGGAGCTCGGCTCTTCGGTCAAGGCGGGAGAAAAAATCTTGCTGATCGAGGCGATGAAAACCTTCAACGACATCACTGCACCCAAGGCGGGTACGGTTACCGCCATTCTGATTGAGGACGGCCAGCCGATTGAATTCGGCCAGACCTTGTTCGTGATCGAATGATCGGGGGCGGCAAGCCGATGTTCGACAAAGTCCTGATTGCCAACCGTGGTGAAATAGCCCTGCGCGTGCTGCGGGCGTGCAAAGAACTGGGGATCGCCACCGTAGCCGTGCATTCCACTGCGGATGCCAATGCCATGCATGTCAGGCTCGCGGACGAAAGCGTCTGCATTGGCCCTCCTGCGGCGCGTGACAGCTATCTCAATATTCCTTCGCTGATTGCAGCCTGTGAAATCACCGGCGCGGATGCCGTGCATCCCGGCTACGGCTTCCTGTCGGAGAACGCCCGTTTCGCCGAAATCCTGGCGGGCCACAAGATCGGCTTCATTGGTCCCAAGGCGGAGCATATCCGCACGATGGGCGACAAGATCGAGGCCAAGCGGACTGCCCGGCGGCTTGGCATTCCCTGCGTGCCAGGCTCTGACGGCGGTATTACCGATGATGTCGAGGCCAAGAAGGTCGCGGCCAGCATTGGCTATCCGGTACTCGTCAAGGCGGCGTCCGGTGGTGGCGGGCGCGGCATGAAGGTTGCGCGGGCGGAATCGGATCTGATCGATGCGTTGCAAACCGCGCGCGCCGAGGCCAAGGCGGCTTTCGGCGACGATGCGGTCTATCTCGAGAAGTATCTCGAGAAGCCCCGCCATATCGAGATTCAGGTGCTGGGTGACGGACGCGGCAATGCCATCCATCTCGGCGAGCGGGACTGCTCCCTCCAACGGCGCCACCAGAAGGTCTGGGAGGAAGGCCCCTCACCCGCGCTCAATGCGGCGGAGCGGGAAAAAATCGGCAGCATCTGCGCGAAGGCGATGCAGGAACTGCAATATCTCGGCGCGGGCACCATCGAGTTCCTGTACGAGAATGGCGAATTCTACTTCATCGAAATGAACACGCGCATCCAGGTCGAGCATCCCGTGACGGAAATGATCACCGGGATCGATCTCGTGAATGAGCAGATCCGGGTTGCAGCCGGCTCTCCGCTGTCAGTGACCCAGAAGGATATCGTGATCGAGGGCCACGCCATTGAATGCCGGATCAATGCGGAGCATCCCGCGACGTTCCGGCCGTCCCCCGGCCTGATTTCGTATTATCATCCTCCCGGCGGTCTGGGCGTGCGCGTCGATTCAGCGGTCTATCAGGGCTACACCATCCCGCCGCATTATGATTCACTGGTCGGCAAGCTCATCGTGCATGGCCGCACGCGCAACGAATGCCTGATGCGGCTGCGCCGTGCACTGGATGAATTCGTGGTCGACGGCATCGACACGACGCTGCCACTGTTCCGCACGCTGGTGCGCAACGCCGATATCCAGAACGGTGACTACGACATCCACTGGCTGGAGAAGTTCCTGGCCGCAGGTGGCATGGACGCCTGACGGCATCGTCAGGGTCTGCGAAACGCCCATCCCGGCTTCGACGCGGCCGAAACGATGCTCTGCGCCGCTCGCCCACCGGGCATGAAGGCCGCAATGATGCTGAAGCAACCGCTGACGAAGGCCGTGATCGCGAAGCCGATCAGGATGAAGCCGCTGAGGATCACCGCGCCTGCAACACCGAACGAGGCTGCAATCATGCGGCCACCATCCACGAGAAGCTGGATCGATTCCTCGTGACCAACGATGGCTCCGCTGCCCGTGAGGCCTCCCGCGGTCCGGAACGCCTCGCGCTGGACTTCGGGTGAAGCCCACAATGATGCCAGGATCAAATAGCCTGCGACGAAAGCGCCAAAGCACAGCAGGAACATGACAATGGGCACACCGGGTCCATGTCCCGCGTCGAGGAAGCGACGGGCGTGCAGGGTCATCCAGAGATATTGCAGTCCGCCCACCAGGATAAGGACAGCCAGATGACCGCCACCCGTGGGCCGAAACGCGAGGCTCAGCAGCACCGCGGCGAGGATGATGATGTTCAGGCCGCTGACGCCGACCAGAAAAGGCAGGCGACCCAGCGGGCGCGATATTGACAGCACGTCTCACTCCATCGTGAACGCGGGTTAGATGGGGTGGCAATCAGGCATTTTGAAGTGTGGGCGAACAATAGCCTGCGTTGAAAGCGCGGCCGGATCAGGCCGCTGCAACATCCGACGCAGGTTTGGCCGATGCGGCCGGCGGTTGGCCAAAGCGGTTGGCATATGGCTCGCCTGGCGCAAGATGCAGCCAGAGCGTTGCACCGAGCGCCGGTAACATGAGAATTCCAAGCAACATCACATGACCGGCCGAGCCGGGTTGGAAGGCCTGGCCTCCCAGCAGAAACACGAAGACCAGGGCAACCACCGCGCTCCACATGCAGAGTCCGGCCATTCCACCCAGAACCCACCAGCCGCTTTTGCCAACATCATGAAGCCTCTTGATCAGCGCCGTCGTCCCAACCCAAAATCCAAGGGCCTTCAGTGGCCAGAAAGCGAGGGGAAGTCCTGCACTCTGGTCCGGCGCAAGCAGGAGAATCAAAGCCTCAACACCCAGCATCAGCGAGGCAGAGACAAGCAGCCCGAAGCGCCCGATGCGACCACGCGGATCAACAAGCAATGAAAGCCAATGCGTACCTTGAATCATCGTCAGCGGTTCCCAACCAGCGCTGACTATTCGACACGAATGGTTAAAGGGCAGTAACAGGCGGTTACGCCAGGGTTACGCCGCAGGCGATATCAGGCAAATTCCATGATGATGGCATCGACCGCAAGGCTGTCGCCCGGCTTGGCATTGAGGGATTTGACTGTCACGTCCCTCTCGGCGCGCAACACGTTTTCCATCTTCATGGCTTCGACAACCGCAAGCGTTTCGCCCGCCTTGACCTCCTGCCCGAGGATGACGGCAATCGACTTGACCAGTCCCGGCATGGGGCACAGCAGCACCTTCGAGGTGTCCGCCAGCTGCTTTTCCGGCATCAGTGCCGCGAGTTCCGCCTCGCGCCGCGTATAGACGCGGGCGTCGGCCTCGGCACCGGCATGGGCAAGCCTGACACCATTCAGGATCGCCCTGACCTGAACGGCCACAGCCTCTCCCCCGACCGTTCCGGTCCAGACCGGTTCACCGGGACGCCAGCCGGACCGCACCACAACGGATTGAGACGCCCCGCTGAAAATTATGGCGATATCGCCGGGTTCCCCGGTGATGGTCACGGCATGGCTTTCCTTGCCCAACAGCACGACCCGCTCCTGCTCGAAGGTCACGGCAGTGCGCCGGGGGAGCTGTCCACTGATTGCACGCTTGCGCGCATTCATCCCGTGATCGATGCTGGCAGCCACGGCGGCAAGACGCGTTGCAATGGCACCCGCTGGCTTTGGTGCGGTGAAACCTTCGGGAAATTCCTCAGCGATATAACCCGTGGACAAAGCGCCCGAACGCCAGCGCTGCTGGCTCATCACAGTGGAGAGAAACGGGATATTGTGCCGGATTCCGTCAATGGCAAACGCATCAAGCGCCTTTGCCTGGCCGGCGATGGCTGCTTCGCGCGTGGCCGCATGCGTCACCAGCTTGGCGATCATCGGATCATAGTAGATCGAAATCTCCCCTCCCTCTTCCACGCCGGTGTCGTTGCGCACGGTGACGCCGTCAAACACGCCCTCGGCCGGAGGGCGATAGGTCGTGAGGCGACCAATCGAAGGCAAGAAATTGCGCGTGGGGTCTTCCGCATAGATCCGGCTTTCGACTGCCCAACCCTTCAGCTCAACGTCCTTTTGTGCGATGGCAAGCTTTTCGCCATAGGCTACGCGGATCATCTGTTCGACCAGATCGACGCCCGTGATCATCTCGGTGACGGGGTGCTCGACCTGCAGCCGCGTGTTCATTTCAAGAAAAAAGAACGAACGGTCCTGCCCGGCCACGAATTCCACCGTTCCGGCGCTGTCGTAGTTCACGGCTTTCGCCAAAGCCACGGCCTGTTCGCCCATCTTGCGGCGTGTCGCTTCGTCCAGCAGCGGTGACGGGGCCTCTTCCACCACCTTCTGGTTGCGGCGCTGCACCGAGCACTCGCGCTCGCCGAGGTAGATCACATTGCCATGTTTGTCGCCCAGCACCTGGATCTCGATATGGCGCGGATTGACGATGAATTTTTCCACAAACATGCGGTCATCGCCGAAGGACGATTTGGCTTCGGATTTTGATCGCTCGAAGCCCTCTTTCACTTCGGATGCCGACCAGGCGATGCGCATACCCTTGCCGCCACCGCCCGCAGAGGCCTTCAGCATGACGGGATAGCCGATCTCGTCGGCAATCTTCGTGGCATGCGCGACATCCTCGATCACGCCGAGATAGCCCGGCACGGTCGAGACGCCTGCGGCAGCCGCTGCCTTCTTCGATTCGATCTTGTCGCCCATGGCGGCAATCGCATGGGGATTGGGGCCGATGAAGATGATGCCATTGTCCTTGAGCGCCTGGGCAAAGGCCTCACGCTCCGACAGGAAGCCATAACCGGGGTGGACGGCCTGTGCGCCGGTCTGCTTGCAGGCCGCGATGATCTTCTCGATCACCAGATAGCTCTCGGCGGCAGGCGCCGGACCAATGTGCACGGCCTCGTCGGCCATCGCGACATGCACGGCATCGCGGTCGGCATCGGAATAGACCGCAACCGTCCTGATGCCCATCTTCCGCGCAGTCTTGATGACCCTGCAGGCGATCTCGCCGCGGTTGGCGATGAGGATTTTGGTGAACATGCCGAAGGCCCTTCAGGGAACGTCTGCCGTGTTCTCTAGCGAACGGGTGCGTGACCTGCAATCAGACGGAGGGATGAGGTCAGGTCGATCGCTGATCGCGTTTTGCGGCAAGAGCTGTGTCCTTCCCGGCCGGAGCGAAGCGGAGGAGAAGAGAAACCAGTCCTGTAACGTTCGGCCAGGCCAAACAGTAGCTCTGGATCCCCTTCCCTCGCTTCGCTCGCCGGGAATAAAAATACCTTTTGACGTCGACAGTCTGCTAGACCAGCAAACACCGTCCCACTGCCGCGCGCATCGCCAGCTCTGACAGGCGCGGCGGAACGCTCTGCGCTTCCTGCACCACAGCAAAGACCACGGCGCGGCCAAAAGCTGTCGGCTGGTCACCGACCTGGCCGATCAGCCAGTCCGCATCCGCTTCGGTCACATGGCCTGTGGGGCGACATTCCCAGACGAGGAAGTCCCGTACCGCCTTGACGGCCAGCGGGAACCAGTCCCGGCCGCTGACATGGCCTGAACGGTCGATAAGGAAGAGAAAGCCTGCTTCCTCGCGTGACACGGATCCTTGCCGCTGCGTCGCCTCGCGGATGGCGCTCATGGCCGATTCCGGCACGGCCATCACGTCCATGGAAGCATCAACCGCACCTTCAAAAAGCTGTGTCATTGGCCCGCCTCAAATCCTGTTGATCGACCGCTCCGGTGGAATCACCCCATGCTTCGTTGCGGCCAATCTGGTCGATCACCGGTTGCCGTTTTCCTAACGGCATGCGTTTTCCACGGCGCAGCGTTAAGAATTTCCACCATTGCGGCAGAACGGCACCACCGCTACGAGGACGCCATGCTGCAACTTTCAGAAGTTACCTGCCGCGTCGCGGGACGCACCCTGCTTGACAATGCCTCCGCTGCCCTGCCCACCGGCGCTCGTGTCGGTTTCGTGGGCCGCAACGGCACGGGCAAGACCACGCTTTTTAAGGTGATCACCGGCGAACTGCAGCCCGAAAGCGGCACAGCGAGCATTCCCCGCAACATGCGCATGGGCGAGGTTGCGCAGGAAGCGCCCGGTGGCCCCACAAGCCTGATCGACACGGTGCTGGAAGCTGACATCGAGCGATCGGCCCTGCTGGCTGAAGCGGACACCGCGACCGATCCGATGCGCATCTCGGATATCCACACGCGGCTGCTCGATATCGATGCCCATGCAGCCCCGTCGCGTGCGGCAGCCATCCTGCACGGCCTGGGTTTCGATGCCGAGGCGCAGGCACGGCCATGCTCGGACTTTTCCGGCGGCTGGCGCATGCGCGTTGCTCTGGCCAGCGTGCTGTTTCTTGAACCTGACCTGCTGCTGCTTGATGAGCCCACGAACTATCTCGACCTCGAAGGCGCTCTCTGGCTGCAGGATTATCTTGGCAAGTATCCGCACACAGTGCTGGCGGTCAGCCATGACAAGGACTTTCTGGACGCCATCACCGATCACACGCTGCATCTCGATCAGGGCAAGCTGACGCTCTACCGCGGAGGCTATTCCAGTTTTGCCCGGCAGCGGGCGGAACAGCGGCTGCTGCTGGAGAAAGCTTCCGTGAAGCAGCAGGCGGAGCGCAAGCATCTCATCGCTTTCGTGGAGCGATTCAAGGCCAAGGCCTCGAAAGCCCGGCAGGCACAGTCGCGGATGAAGCGGCTGGAAAAGATGCAGACCGTCGAAACCATGGCGGATGAGGAAGGTGCCTCCGTGCGTTTTCCCAATCCGGAGAAGGAACTGTCGCCGCCCATCATCCGCCTTGAGGATGTCGCCGTGGGCTACGGCGAACGCAAAGTGCTGAAGAAGCTCACGCTTTCGATCTCCAATGACGACCGGATCGGCCTTCTCGGCGCGAACGGCAACGGCAAGTCCACCTTCGTCAAGTTGTTGGCGGACCGCCTGCCGCTGATGCACGGCAAGTCCGTCCGCTCGTCCAAACTGAAAGTCGCATATTTTGCGCAGCATCAGCTGGACGAACTGCCCATTGAGGAAACGCCGGCACAGCTCGTGGGCCGCCGCATGGTCGGAGAGCCTGAATCAAAGGTACGGGCGCGCACGGCGCAGCTCGGCTTCTCGTGGCAAAAGGCCGACACGCCGGTGAAGAAGCTCTCGGGCGGCGAGAAGGCGCGGTTGCTCCTGGGCCTTGCCGCCTTCGATGGCCCGCATCTGCTCATCCTTGACGAGCCGACCAACCACCTGGACATCCCGATGCGCGAGGCCCTGATCAACGCGATTGCTGAGTATGAGGGCGCGGTCGTCATCGTGAGCCATGACCGGTTCCTCATTGATGCGACCTGCGACCGGCTGTGGCTGGTTGCAGG
>JANMFA010000531.1:0-6560 GCA_031377545.1 Hyphomicrobiales bacterium
TGGGCGAAATTGATGATGTGCAACACGCCGTAAACGAGTGTCAGGCCAAGCGCGATCAAGGCGTAAACAGCTCCGGTCATGAGGCCATTCGCGAGGGCGGATAGGAAAATATCGAATTTGAGCATGTGGGCACTTTTTACCGTCTCCCTTGGGAGAAGGTGTCATGCAGAGCATGACGGATGAGGGCGAACCACCAAAGTCAGGTATTCACCCTCATCCGGTCGCCTAGGGGCAACCACCTTCCCCCCAATGGGGGAAGGAAAGGAAAAAATTAGATCAAGTGGCCGGAAAAACCGGCTTCGCATCGGCGAATTCCGTCGGGAAGATCACCTTGATGTCGCCGTTCTGCACCTGCGTATTGACGGGAGCAGCACCGGTGTTCTGACCGTTGACGAATTTCGTAGGGCCATACGGCATGATGTGCCCGGAGAATGTGGAGTTCGTCAGCGCTTCGGTCACCTTGGCGCGGTCGGCTGATCCCGCCTTCTCGATGGCGTCGGCCAGCAGCTTCACGCAGGAATAGTTCAGCGGCGTGTTGTAGAGCCAGAAGCGACCGTCCTTCTCCGCCTGTGCCCGCACGATGGCTGTCTGAGGCTTGCGCGGATCGGCCCAGTGGTTGCAGTCCATGACAAGATTGGCGGCATCACCGAATTCCTTGACGAAGCGGAAGTTGGAAGCGGCGCCGTTCAAAACGGCATAAATGCCCTTCGGCTTGATGCGCTGCTGTTGCATGGTGCGTGCGAGCAACACGAATTCCGCATAGTAGCTTGATGGAATCACGAGGTCCGGGTTCAACGCCCGGATGCGCAAGGCCACGTTAGACATGTCGCGCGACGGCGTGGGATGCGCGATGGTTTCGAGGATCTCGAAGCCGCGCGGCGGAAGCTGGGTCTGCAACAGCTTGGCCATACCGGAGCCGAAAAGCCCGTCCTCGTGGACAATCACGACAGTCTTGGCGGGCTTGCCGGCGGCATCATTCAGCTTGACGAGGTTTTCCAGCGCTGAAGACGTCACCGTACCGAAGCCAGGACCGAAGCGGAAGGTGTTCTTCAGGCCGCGGTTGACAATCTGGTCGGATACACCGACATCAACGATGTAAGGAATGTCATAGCGCGACGCCGCTTGCGAGGCCGCCAGCGCGATCGGTGAGGCAAAGCCGCCGACGATGGCTGCCACGCCCTCGCCCTGCATACGCTCAACTTCGGCCGTGCCGCCTTCCGGATTGGAGCGGGCATCGCCAAACACCATCTGCAGCCTTGCGCCGCCCATGGACTTGATCCCGCCTGCGGCGTTGATCTCATTCAGAGCGATCTCCGCGCCAAGGCGGCCATACTCGCCGTCCTGCGCCAATGCGCCCGTCACGGGTTGCAGGATACCGATCTTGATCGGTGCGGCCTGTGCGCGCAGCAGGCCAGGTGCCGCAATGATGGCGGCAGCGGCACCGGTGCCTTGCAGGACGCGCCTGCGGTTCATGGTCGTCATGGTCTTCTCCTCCGTAGGCTGACCCCTCGCCGGTCAGCGGGTTGCATGGAATGGTGCGTCGTGGGCCGCCAGTGCCGCTCCGCCCCTTCGCCTTCGCGTGTCAGGGACATCTGGAACTGGTGCTTGTCAGGCCGGTAAAGCGCCGACAGATACTCGACACCCCGACCATCGGCATCGCGCACGACCCGTATCAGCGCGATCAATGGCGATCCGATTTCGACATCCAGAAGCTTCGATGTCTCCGGCCCGGCAAGAGTGGCGGAAAGTGTCTGCTCGGCAGCTGCTGCCTCAACGCCAGAGCGCTCCA
Source organism: Hyphomicrobiales bacterium (assembly GCA_031377545.1). Lineage (GTDB taxonomy): Bacteria > Pseudomonadota > Alphaproteobacteria > Rhizobiales > Beijerinckiaceae > JADCCX01. The sequence continues at coordinate 1,790 of JANMFA010000531.1, forward strand.
ACAGGGATAGCAAAGGCGTCATTGCAAGGTCGGTTTCGGAATAGCGGATACCGATTGGCTCGGGAACATAGGTCGAAAGATAGGAAAACGGAACATCGTCCATATACCGGATACGGATTGAATGCTGCACGCGAATCCCCGGTGACAGGCCAAGAGCTGACGACACAGACGTGGGAGGCACGGTGTAACCGAACGAGATCAGCTTGACCCGCGTCGCCTTTCCCATGGCGACAAGGCTTTGCAGCATGTTGGAAAAATCGCCGACAAAAGCGGGCTCATGCCGCTTGTCGCGCACAAAAGTCCCAGAACCGCGCTGGCGCTCAATCAGCCCGTCACGGGCAAGGCCATCAAGCGCCCGGCGGATCGTCACGCGGGACAGCTGATGCGCAACGGCCAGCGATGGTTCACCCGGCAGGCGTTCGCCAGGACGCAGAGAGCCGCTGGTGATGCGCTCCTTCAGGAGCAGATACAACCGATGGGTCTTCGAGGATTCGATGGTGTCCAAGCAATTTCCCTGCACGACCCCATTCAAAAACTTCATGGGCTCCATTGGTATTAAATGTAAGACAGGTGCTTGTCGTCAAGCCCAATCGCGCTAAATTCTCGACCTAGCATATTTCAGGGGATTCCGTGAGGCTGACCGGAGCCATTGGAGAGACAAGTCCCGATGTCGCCTGCGATGTGCTGATCATCGGCGCAGGCGCGGCAGGCCTTGTTGGCGCGATGCGGGCACATGAAGCCGGTGCCTCGGTGATCGTTCTGGAGCGCGATGCGCTGCCGCGTGGGTCAACAGCCCTTTCCGCAGGCCTAATCCCCGCAGCGGAAACCCGGTTCCAGAAGCAGTCGCAAATCACTGATTCGAAAACGCAATTCGAAAATGATATCTTGGCCAAGTCGCATGGTGAAGCGGACCCGGAGGCGGTCGCGACCGTGGTCGCGACCATCGGACCGGCGCTGGAATGGCTAAGCGATCGCCACGGACTTCCTTTTACCGTGATCGAGAATTTCAGTTATCCCGGCCATTCCGCCTGCCGGATGCATGGTCTGCCCAGCCGCTCCGGCGCGGAATTGATGGACCGGCTTCGGAGTGCTGCCGAAGCAGTCGGAATCGATGTCATCAACAATGCAAGAGCGGAAGCGCTGCTGCTGGATTCCTCCGGCAAGATCGGTGGCGTGCGTTTCACACGACCGGACGGCACCTCGGAAACCGTGGCGTGCCGGGCGCTTGTTCTGGCGTGCAATGGCTATGGCGGCAACAAGGGTCGGGTCGGGCAACATATCCCGCCCATGACCGATGCGTTGTATTTCGGCCATGCAGGCAACCAGGGCGACGCGCTGCAGTGGGGCGAAGCGCTGGGAGCGCGCACACGCCACCTTTCCGGCTACCAGGGCCATGGATCGGTCGCCCATCCGCACGGGGTTCTCGTGACATGGGCAACAATGACCGAAGGGGGTTTCCAGGTGAACCTCAACGGTGTCCGGTTTTCCGATGAATCCCGGGGATATTCCGAGCAAGCCGAAGTCGTTCTGGCACAGCCCGGCGGGGTCGTATGGTCGATTTTTGACGAGCGTATCGCCACAATAGCCCGTCAGTTCGAGGATTTTCGCAGCGCAGAAGCGGCGGGAGCGGTCTATGCGGCAACATGGTTGGGAGAACTGGCGGAAAAGACGGGGCTTCCGTTCGATGCGCTGAGGAAAACGCTTGCGGATGTGAGCCAGCTCAAAGCCGAGGGAGCCACCGACGGCTTTGGGCGCAACTGGAGTGGCGTTGCCCAGCTGAATGCTCCGTTCCACGCGGTCAAGGTGACGGGTGCGCTCTTTCACACGCAGGGTGGGCTGGTGGTCGACAGGCTGGCGCGCGTGATCGGCGCGACGGGCCTGCCGATACCAGGGTTGTTTGCCGCGGGCGGTGCGGCCTGTGGCGTCTCAGGGTCGCAGGCTTCCGGCTATCTCTCAGGCAACGGCCTGCTGACTGCGGTTGCCTATGGTTACATCGCGGGTGGTTCAGCTGCGATGCAAGAAGCATAGCGGACGATGGCGCCGACGTCTCCAACACGCCAGTTGCCAGCGATGCCGGATTCGCATTGGGTCGCAGTGACCGCTCCAGGCGCGCGTTTTCCGATTCTGGAAGGCCTGCACGAGACCGATGTTGTCGTCATAGGCGGTGGATTCACCGGTCTTTCAACCGCCCTGCACCTGCGGGAGCACGGCATCGCGGTGACCATCCTTGAAGCTGTCGAGCCGGGCTTTGGTGCCTCCGGCCGCAACAATGGCCAGGTCATTCCTGCTCTGTCGCATCTCGATCCAGATGACATGGTGGCAAAGTATGGTGTTGCGGGTGACAGGTTTGCCGACCTTGTGGGCCAATCCGCCTCCATCCTGTTTGAGCTTGTCCGCAAACACGATCTCAAGGCAGAGGCCGAACAAACGGGATGGATCGAGCCGGCTCACACACAAGGAGGGTTGAAAATCGCCCGCAGGCGCGTTGGCCAGTGGGCCGCGCGGGGTGCGCCTGTCGAAATGCTGTCCCGAGATGACATCGTGATCACGACGGGTTCGTCGCGGTGGCACGGCGGCTGGTGGAACCGCAGCGGCGGCCACATCAACCCTCTGGCTCTGGCGCGGGAGATGGCGCGCAAGGTGGCCGGCCTGGGAGGATGCGTTTTCGCCCATACACCAGCGATCCAGTATGAACGACGCGGTGGTCGCTGGATCGTCACAACGGCGCAAGGTTCGGTTGGCGCGAGAGCGCTCGTGCTGGCCACCCACGCCTATTCCGATACGTTTTCCACAAAACTTGACCGCGCCGTGTCCCGGGAGATCATCCCCGTATTGTCCTGGCAGATGGCGACAACACCCATCCCGGACAGTATCCGCGCGATGATCCTTCCCGGTCGGCAGGCGATCTCGGACATGCATGGCAATCTTCATTTCATGCGGTATGACCAGCGGCATCAGCTGATTACCGGCGGTGCGCTGGCGGTTCCGTTCAACCAGGCGGGGCGACTGAAGTCGCTTATCGCGGCACGTTTGAAGGCGATCTATCCGCAGATCGGCGATGTGATCTTCAGCCATGTCTGGAACGGTCTGATTGCCATGACGGACGATCATTCCCCGCGCATCCATCGCATCGGGCACGATGCCTATGCCTGGGCGGGATGCAACGGACGCGGCGTGGCGCTGTCCATCGCTCTCGGGCGGGAGCTAGCGGGCGCGGTAAGAGGGGTGGCGTGCGAGACGCTGGCGTTGCCATTGACGGATGTGAGGCCATTGCCGTTTCATGGTGTTCGATGTTTGCTGGCGCCGCTCCTCCTGATGAGAGACAATCGTCGCAACAACAAGCAGATCTGAGCCCGACACCATGACAGACACAAAAAACACTTCGTCACCGCCTCCTGCCCCTATGCCGATGATCGAGCGGAGGCGGATCGAGGCGAACATGCTCAAGCACGTCTATGAGACGCTGAAAGCCAGCCACGGCAAGGAAACAGCGCAGAAGGCTATCGGCGATTCCGTCCGCAGTGCCTCGATGCAGCAGGCCAAGGAGTTCGCGGCCCGGGTGGACGGCAAGACATCGATGCAGACCTTCGCGGCCCTGCGCCCGCTGTGGACCATGGAGAACGCTCTGGAGATCGATTTCCTGGAGCAGAGCGACACCGTCATGAACTACAACGTCACGCGCTGCCGCTACGCCGAGATGTACAAGGATATGGGTCTGAGCGAGATCGGGCATCTCCTGTCCTGCCAGCGCGACGGAACCTTCTGCGAAGGCTACGACAAGCGCCTGAAGCTTCAGCGCACGCAGACGATCATGGGCGGAGCCAGCCACTGCGACTTCCGCTACCGCATGGAGGAGTAGAGCTGGGAACGCTTTGTCTTTGCCCTTTTGGCCCTCCCCGGCTATAGGCCAAGCCCTTACCGCACCCTGCTTTCCCGACCCGAGGCCTGCCCCTTGTCCGAACCCGAACTGCGCATTGCCCCCAAAGTCAGCTTTGTCTCGCTGGGCTGCCCCAAGGCACTGGTGGACAGCGAGCGCATCATCACGCGTCTGCGCGCCGAAGGCTATGAGCTGACCAAAACGCATGCGGGTGCGGATGTGGTGATCGTCAACACCTGCGGATTTCTGGATTCAGCAAAACAGGAATCGCTTGAGGCCATCGGCACCGCGATGAGTGAAAACGGCAAGGTCATCGTGACCGGCTGCATGGGCGCAGAGCCGGAGCAGATCGCCGAGAAATACCCGAATGTGTTCGCCATCACCGGGCCGCAGCAATACGAGAACGTGATGGAGAAGGTGCATCTGGCTGCGCCGCCCAGCCATGATCCGTTCCTGGACCTCGTGCCGCCGCAGGGCATCAAGCTGACGCCTCGCCACTATGCCTATCTCAAGATTTCCGAGGGCTGCAACAACCGCTGCTCATTCTGCATCATCCCCAAGCTGCGCGGCGATCTCGTTTCGCGCCCGTTGGGAGATGTCATGCGCGAAGCCGAAAAGCTGGTGAACGCCGGTGTCAAGGAACTGCTGGTGATCTCGCAGGACACGTCGGCTTATGGCATTGACGTGAAATACGCGCCAAGCCGCTGGCGCGACAAGGAATACCGGACCAGGTTTTTCGATCTCTCCGAAGCGCTTGGTGAACTGGGCGTCTGGGTGCGCATGCACTACGTCTATCCGTATCCGCACGTGGACGAGGTGATCCCTCTGATGGCGGAAGGGAAGATACTGCCCTATCTCGACATCCCGTTCCAGCATGCCTCTCCAACCGTTCTG
>JANMFA010000603.1:0-1542 GCA_031377545.1 Hyphomicrobiales bacterium
TGCGGCCTATGTTCTGTGCAACCTCTACTGCCGTGATCCCGAACAGATCGATGGCCGCATTCTGGAGTGGCTCGCAGCCAGCGCGGACTATGGGTCACGTTCGGCACTGGGCGGATTGCTGCTGAACATCTGCCATGCGGAGGAGGGCGTGACGCCGAGGGTCGAGCATCCGATGTTCTGGCAACCGTTGTGGGCGCATAACCGGCTGGATGTCTGCGACTTGCAGGCTGCGCGCGCCTTCTATAGCGGGCAGACGACGCTGGAGGATCCCGGTGCCATGGCTGCCCTTAACGATCTGCTGGCGAGCGAGGCTCTGCGAAGCAGTCTCGCCGAGCGCGATGACATCAGATCCATCGATGACATCGGGGACGCCGAGAAATTCAAGTTCAAGATGCTGATCACTGGCTTCTATCAGCTGGGCCAGGATCCCGAGGGCGCTTTCACCGGTGTTGACGATGTTCTGCTGGCCTCGCCGCACCTCCGGGACCTCATGCGCCTGATTTTCAGCCATCCCCTTTGGTCTGTAGCCGAGATGGGCGCGTCGATTCTGGCGGAACTTGGCAAGGAGGGTCCTGAGAAGAAGGCGATTGTTCGTGAATTCTTTTCAGACGGGAATTGGCGCGTGCGCTTCGGGGCGGTCGAGACCGCCTATCTCTCGGTCGGTGCCGACGGTATTGGTCTGTTCGACGAGGCCGTGAGCAAGCTTTTTGATGATCCAAATGCGCGCGTTCGCGCGCTGTGCGCCGAGAACCTGATTGCCTATCTCCTGGAACGGCCGGTCCAGCGCCGGGCGAGGCTTCTGGAAGCCCCCGAATATGGACAGATCATGGCGTGCTGGGTGGCGGATGGCGATTGCTGGGTTCTCGAGCACATCTTTCGGCTGTTCAAATGGGATGACCGGGAGGGCGGCGACTGCAGCGCAATGTTCCTTGGCAAGGGCCGCTCCAACCTGCTGGAGGGTCTGCCGATCAACAACTGGCGGAATCTGGGACGCGAGACATTCCTGCGCCACATCGAGCAGCGCAAGCGCGACCAAATGGCGGCAGCAGGCGTCACGCGCGCATCATGACGATCGAGCACTGGCGAAAGCCGAAACTCTCGAAGAAGTGATGGGCGTGATCATTGTGGAGGCCGCTTTCAAGAAAGATTCGGCGCACACCAGCGGCTTCCAGTTCCTGGACGATCCAGCCCACGGTCTGCGCACCGATCTTTCCACCGCGCTGGCTCTGATCGACCACAATATCTTCAAGTGTCGCATAGGTCTTGCGCACGCCGCGCTCGACCGAGACATAAGCCATTGCGACGAGCTTGTCGTGCCGCATGACGCCACAAACATTGCGGGTGAAGCCTTTCCTCCGGGCCGAAATTGGCTTGCTGGCGAAGGCCTCCCGCATCTCTTCTGTGAAAACCGCATCCAGATCATTGACCCAGGCACCGCTCTCATCTGTTCGGGGACCCTGGAGTTCGGAATGAGAGATGTACTCATTCGTGACATTCTGCCGGAAGAAAGCGGCATACTCCATTGCCTTGCCCTCATCAAAG
>JANMFA010000004.1:0-2565 GCA_031377545.1 Hyphomicrobiales bacterium
ATGGCGACGGACAAGGCGGCATTGTTTCCCTCGGACAAAGCAGCATGACAGTTCTGCGTCACCCTCTCGCACCACTCTTGCTGCTGGCAGCGGCGGTCATCCTGCTGCTGAGCTTTCCGCTGCGGCTGCCCATCGGCCCAAACTACTGGGACCTCTATACCTACGTGGACACGGCCTATCGCATTGGCCAGGGCCAGTTGCCGCACGTCGATTTCTTTGTACCGGTCGGCTCGCTGGGTTACGCGCTCTATGTGCTGGTCAGCACCGTTTTCCCGTCCGCCCATACATTGTTGGCCGTTCATTTCTCGATCCTGATCGTCGCGTTGCCAATAATGGCGCTGATCATCATGGAAACGCAGAAACGTTCCCGGGCTGAGGCCCTGGCGCTGGCGATTCCGTTCGTGTTCTTTGCGCTGATCCCGATCAACGGGCTGGAGCTCTATCCGTCACCCGGGTTCGACGGTTATGGCAACTACAACCGCCACGTCTCCCTGCTGCTCTATGTGCTCGCAGCCAATCTGCTGTTCGTTGAAAGCCGCAGCAAAGCGGCAGCGATCGCCATCGTTCTTCTGGCCGCGCTGTTCATGGTGAAAGTCACCGGCTTGGTTGTGGGGTTCGTGCTGGTCATCCATGCCCTGCTCGCAGGTCGTCTTGCGATCCGTGCAACTGGGCTGACGATCGTCGTTCTCGGCGGTGTCGTCGCGCTGCTGCAATGGCGAACAGGGCTGATCTCGGCCTACATCGGCGACATCATCGAACTGGTCGGGATGAACACGGGTTCGCTGTTGCCGCGCATTCTCACAATGCTGTCCGTCAAGTTTGATGTCGTGGCCGCGGCAGGGGGGCTCACCCTCGTGCTGTTCTGGCAGGACCGGCAGATGTTCCTGAGCAACCTTGCGTCACTTTTCAGAGACAGGAGCTTTGCGGCGTTCCAAAGCCTCTTGAACGCGAGCTGGGTGTGGCTGCTGTCGCTGCTTCTGGCGGGAACTGTCTTCGAGACACAAAACACCGGCAGCCACGAATACATCCTGATCTGGCCGGCCATCCTTCTGGCTTTGCGCAACATTCCGCTGCCCTGGACGCGCCAAAATGGCCTGACACTTGTTCTTGTCGCTGCGACGGTGCTTCCGACACCGATCTCGATCCTGCATCGCGCGATCAGGGCAATGGCGTCCGCACCCGGCTACGAAGCGCTGCACGTTCCGTTGCTCGGACCCGTTGGACGGGTTTCCGTCAAGCCGGACATCATGCGGCAGTCCCGCGCCATGCTCGCGCATTACCCGATGGCGCGGACGTCCTACGAGCAATTCGCCAAGCGGGGCGTATTGCCGTCATACATCCTGTTCTCCGAGATCGATTTTCAGGTGAGCTGGCTCGCAAGCGTCCAGCAGGCAGCGGAAGCCATCCGCGCTTATGAACAGGCCAATGGCAAGTTCTTCCGGCGCATTGTCACACTCGACTTCGTCGATCCGCTACCGGTTGTCCTGCAGCGGCAACCTCTGAAAGACATGTCCATCGGCAATGATCCGACGCGCACGCTGGCGAAGCTTGGGGCACATGCCATCGCCGAGATAGCTTCGGCGGATGCGATCCTGCTGCCACTGTGTCCGGTCACGGAAGCGCGCAACGCCATTGTCGGCGCTTATGCGCCATCGCTGGCAGGGCGCAGGCTTGTGGCCTTGACGCCGTGCTTCACCATGCTGGTGAAGGACTGAGCGGGACGATCAGCCCAGCGCCTTGAACGCGAGATAGTCCTTCACGATCCCTACCACGCCACGCGACAGCACTTCATCGAAGGCTTCGACGAACATGTCGACATGCTCCCGCGTGATGGTCAGCGGTGGCTCCAGGCGAATGACGTTGCGGTTGTATTCAGTGAATGCCACCAGAACGCCCTTCTGGGCCAGCATCAGCGCTCCGAAAAAGCCGCAGAGCGAGCCCTTCAGCTTGTCATCGAGCAAGGCCACCATCTGCTTCAGGCCGAATGGCAGGGCCTGGCTGATGTCATTGAACTCGACGCCGATCATCAGCCCCTGCCCCCGTGCTTCCTTGAGGAGTGCAGGATATTTCACCACCAGATCCTTCAGACGCTGCAGCAGGTACTCGCCTTGCACTGCCGCGTTCTCGATCAGGTTGTCATCGTAGAGGATGTTCAGAGCTTCGATGGAAGTGGCGCAGCCCTCGCCGATGCCGCCGAAGGTGGCCGGCGCATGCACCAGGGCTTTTTTGGGCACTCCGTAGGCCTTCATGAAGACCTCGCGCCGCGCGATCATCGCGGCCATGGCCGTCTTGGAACCGCCCAGCGCCTTGGCGAGTGCCGTGACGTCCGGCACCACACCGTGATGTTCGAAGGCGAAGAAGCGGCCGGAACGGCCCATGCCGCATTGCACCTCATCTGCGATCCAGAGCACCTTGTGATTGTCGCACAATGCGCGAAGGCCCTGCCAGAACGCCGTAGGGGCCTGATTGATCCCGCCGCCGCCCTGGATGGTTTCGAGCACGATCACGCCGATCGCCGGATCGGAGCGGAAGGCGTTCTCGACCGCCGCTATGTCGCCGAACGGC
>JANMFA010000019.1:0-7622 GCA_031377545.1 Hyphomicrobiales bacterium
GCCATGCGCCTGAAGCGCGACCGCCCGGATCATCCGATCATCGCGGCAGGCTCTACCGGCACTGTGCCTGCCACGGCGGAACTGCTGGCCGCCATCGCGCGACTGGTCAACGGCGCTGTCGTCCTGCCCGGTCTCGACAAGGCCATGGATGAACAGGGGTGGCAATGCGTTGCGGATCAGCCGGATCAGGCCAAGGGCCAATCCGGGCATTCCCAGTCCGGACATCCGCAGGCGGCGCTGAAGCGACTTTTGTTGCGCCTGCGTGTCGATCGGGACAGCGTGGACGAGATTGGCAAGCCTCCACCTGCGCTGCGGGACCGGACAGCGGTTGTGCATGTGGCCTCGCGTGCGGCCGAGGCAACGGACGATTGGCCTGCAATGCGAAAGGATCTGGGCGCGGCCCTGTCAGAGGGTGTCCGCACCATCTGTATCCTCGAAGCCGCGGATGAGCGGCTGGAAGCGCTCGCCATCGCCGTCGCGCTGCGCGAGGTCCTCACCCGGCCCAATGCCACCGCCGCATTGGTGACGCCCGATCGCGCCCTGGCACAACGTGTCTCGCTGGAGCTGCGGCGTTGGGGCATCACGGCGGACGATTCTGCAGGAACGCCTCTGGAGGAATCACCGCTTGGGGCCTTTGCGCGCCTTGTGGCGAAGATGGTGGTGCTCGATTTCAACGCGACCGCCGTGCTGTCCGTGCTGTCCCATTCCTGCATGCCGCAACACACACAAGAAGCTTCCCGGGCCGTCGAGATTGCGGGCTTGCGCGGGAATGATCTGGCCACCGGACTTGCCGGTCTGGCACGAGCTCTGGACACAGCGACGGATCGGATCGCCGGTTACCGTGCCGTGCTGCCCCTGAAGCGGATCACTCCGCCGATGCTGGAGCAGGCGCAAGGCGCGCTGGCGTCATTTGTTGCGGCCATGGAGCCAATGGCTGCGCTGGCGGCAGGGCTGCATCCCCTGTCGCATCTCGCAGGCACCCATATGCAGGCTCTTGAAGCTTTGGTGGAGGATCGCGCCAGCACGGGTGCTGACGCGGTGGCCCTTGGCAAGGTATTCGATCAGATGATCTCGACGAGCACGGATCCGGTCCTGTCTTTTGCGGACTACGCCGCGCTGTTCGATACGCTCGTTGCCGGTGCCATGATCGCGCCTGCTCAGCCAGTGCAGGGCCGCATCAAGATATGGGGGCTGCTTGAAGCGCGGCTGATGGAGGCTGATCGCATCGTGCTTGGCGGGCTCAACGAGAGTATCTGGCCGCCCGATGTGCGCACCGATCCCTTCCTGAACCGCTCCATGCGGGCGCAACTGGGGCTGTCATCACCCGAGCGGCGCATCGGCCAGAGCGCCCATGATTTTGCCCAGGCGCTCGGCGCACCCGATGTTGTCATTGCCCGTGCGATGACGGTGGAAGGCACGCCGATGGTTGCCTCACGGTTTTTGCGCAGGCTCGACGCCTTCGTGGGGGCTGACGCGGCCAATGATATGCGGGCCCGCGGGCGCTGGCTGATCGACGCCGCCATGGCGATGGATGAGGCACCGGCCGTGCCCTTCGCGAGACAGCCCAACCCGAAGCCCTACGCCACCATGCAGCCGACATCGCTGTCCGTCACCGAGATCGGTACGCTGGTGCGTGATCCCTATGCGATCTACGCCCGACATGTGCTTGGCCTGCAAGCGCTGGAGCCGCTTGAACCGGGCGTAGATGCCCGTGATCGTGGCACGATCATCCACGAGGCGCTGGCCAGGTTCATCGCCGCCACGCAGGAGGCCTGGCCATCTGATCCGCTGGCTGAACTGCTGGCGCAGGGGCGCGTGGAGTTCGCTCCTTACAGGCATATTGAGGCGGTCAGTGCCTTCTGGTGGCCGGTATTCGAGAAGGTCGCAGCTTGGTTTGTCGATTGGGAGCAGGCGCGGCGGGTCACCATCAAGCGGAGCGAAGTGGAGCGCAATGGCGCTTTGACCTTTCCCCTCGCAGACGGGACAGCATTCAAGCTGCGGGCCCGCGCCGACCGCATCGACGTCGCGGCCGATGGCACGCTGGCGCTTCTTGACTACAAGACGGGCCAGCCATCATCCGGCGACCAGATCGCCACTGGTCTCGATCCGCAGCTGACGCTGATGGCGCATATGGCGGCCAGGGGGCTCTTCGAGAACGTTCCGGCAGGGCGGGTCAGCATGATAGCACATGTCAAGCTGGGGGCGGAATCGGCGGAGATAATTCCGAAGATCGAGAAGAAGCCGATCACAGCGCAAGATATCGAACGTCTGGCCGCGCTGCATATCGCAGGTCTCAGGAAAACGCTCGACAGTCTGCGCAGCAACAAGGACGGTTTTCTTTCCCGGCGCATGCCTGAAAAGGTCCGCGACGGCGGCGACTACGACCATCTGGCGAGGGTCAAGGAGTGGATGGCGGAGGCGGGCGAGTAACCCGCGATTGGACGCTGTGCCTGGAACCCGCTAGAGCGACAGAATTCTCTGAATGAATCGGGTTCATCCATGACCATCCACTACCACAAGTGCGATCTGCCCAACGGCGTCAGTTTTGGCGCGGCCGTCGCCATTGATACCGAGACCATGGGGTTGAACCCGCATCGGGACCGGCTGTGCGCGGTGCAGCTTTCGGCTGGCGATGGCCATGCCCATGTCGTGCATATCATTCCGGGACAGAAGAAGGCACCCAACCTTGTCCGGCTTCTCAGGGACCGGGGTGTCGTGAAGATTTTCCACTTCGCGCGATTCGATGTCGCGGTTCTGCTCCACAGCTTTGGCGTGGTTGCGGGTCCGATTTACTGCACGAAAATTGCGTCGCGCCTCACGCGTACCTTCACGGACCGCCATGGGCTGAAGGATCTGGTCAAGGAACTCACGGGCACAGAGCTTTCGAAACAGCAGCAGTCTTCCGATTGGGGTGCCGATCAGTTCACCGAGGCGCAATTGGCCTATGCTGCCTCCGATGTGCTGCATCTGCATGAACTGCGGGCAAAACTGGATGTGATGCTGGCCCGTGAAGGCCGCGCTGAGATCGCCAGGTCCTGTTTTGCGTTCCTCCCGACGCGGGCAAAGCTTGATTTGCTGGGATGGCCGGAAGCGGATATCTTTGCGCACAGCTAACGTGGACTTGCTAAAAGAGACCAATCTTCAATAATCTTGCCATAACTTCGCCATGCCCGTCGCCCGATACAGGCAGACGGTGCTGGAAATTTCGGGATCATGATGAAGCTGGCTGCTGCGTTGCGGGCATGGGCGGGAAGGAGGCGGTTTAGAACCGCCTCTCTCGGCACGCCTGTCAGGCCTCCGGCGCAGGATGGCACCTATGATGCTGCGATGCGGCACAGCAGGCGCGTGCGCTTTCTGCGCAAGGCCATTCCCGTCACGTGCATTGCCGCCGTGATTGGACCGGTTGCCTGGGGCATCGTGAGCCCGTTTGCGCGTTCGGTCGCGGATGTGAAGGTGGGTCCTATTTCGGTGTCAGGCAGCAAGGTGACCATGGAATCGCCCAAGCTGTCGGGCTTCAAGAAGGACAACAAGGCTTATGAAGTCACCGCCTTTCAGGCCATCCAGGACCTGAAGCAGCCTTCCGTGGTCGAGTTGAACAAGCTGACGGCCCGGCTCGAGCAGGATGACAAGAAATTCGCCCGCCTGACGTCCGACTGGGGTCGCTTTGACCAGACGGCTGACAGGCTGGACCTCAAGGGCAATGTCCGGTTGCGCACTGACAACGGTTACGAAGCGGACATGCTGTCGGCTCGCGTCAGCGTTAAGTCCGGTGATGTCGTCTCGACCGAACCCGTTACCGTGCGCTCGCACAGCGGCACCATCAGCGCCGACCGGGTTGAGGTGCGCGACAATGGCAAGCACGCCATTTTCGAAGGCCGCGTGAGGTCTGTCTTCACCCCGCAGGACGAACCGGCGCAGGGTGAAGCAAAGACCCCGGCCGAGCTCAGGATCACCACACAATGACCCGTAAGATGCGTTCCCTGCTTGCCTGCTGTGCCATTCTCCTGGGATGCGGCATGATGGTGCTGCCCGCTTCCGATGCCATCGCCCAGTCAGCGAAAAAGGCCGATACTCCCAAGCGGACGGACCCCTTTGGCGGATTCGGCGGCAATTCGAAGGAGCCGATTCGGATCGACGCCAACAAGCTGGAGGTCTTCGACAAGGAACAGAAGGCTGTCTATAGCGGCGACGTGATCGCGGTGCGGGGAACGACAACCACACGCTCGACTGTGATGACGATCTACTACGACAACAAGAAAGCCCAGCCCCAGCAAGGCGCAGGCGCGGTGCGCAATGCCAATGGCGGCAACACCGCCGCACAGGACGGTGCCCTGAAGCGGATCGAGTTCACGGGGCCCGTCAGCGTGGTCAATGGCACGCAGACCGCGACCGCCAACAATATGGTGTATGACGCGTTGGCCAAGGTGATGACATTGAAGGGCAATGCCATTGTATCCGACGGGCCAAATGTACAGCGCGGCGAGCTGATGACCTACAACACCGAGGATTCCATCGCCACGATCACCAATCCCGTGCCGGGTGGCCGGGTGCAGGGTGTCTTTACGCCGGGCAGCCAGGACGAGGGCAAGCCCAAGAATCCAGCGAAGAAAAACAACGGCGCAACGCCTACAAATTGACACCTCCCGGTAACCTGCTTGCCATTTGCATGGTGCAGGACTCCGCGATAGGTGTTTCCCACGGAGCCTCCCGGACGTCTGGTCAGGCTCATGTGGGCTAAAATGGAAATCCGTTCGTGAACTTTCCTTTCTGGAAACGTAGTCAGACGCCTTCGCCAGCCGTGCCCGTGACTCCCGCGGACCCGATGCTAGAACACCTGATGCGTGGACTTTCGGCACAGGATGCGCTTCCGCAACCTGAAGCTCAACCAGCCGCCAGCGGCGCCGATACGCTGTCGGCCCACGGGCTGTGCAAGAGCTTCAAGGGCCGCAGGGTCGTCAATGGTGTTACCCTCAACGTCAGGAAGGGCGAGGCGGTCGGTCTGCTGGGCCCCAACGGTGCGGGCAAGACCACCGCCTTTTACATGATCACCGGCCTGCTCGAGGCGGACGAGGGCGAGGTGACTCTGGAAGGCAACAACATCACGCCGCTGCCGATGTACCGTCGTGCCCGTCTGGGCATTGGCTACCTGCCACAGGAAGCGTCGATCTTCCGGGGCCTCACGGTCGAGGACAACATCCGGGCCGTCCTCGAAGTGGTGGAGCCCAACCGCAAGCGCCGGGAAGAGCAGCTGGATGAGCTCCTCAATGAGTTCAATATCACACGCCTGCGCAAGTCACCCTCCATCGCCCTGTCCGGCGGCGAGCGTCGCCGATGCGAGATTGCCCGGGCGCTGGCAGGACGGCCGAAGTTCATGCTGCTCGACGAGCCTTTTGCCGGCATCGATCCCATCGCCGTCGGTGATATCCAGAACCTTGTGCATCACCTGAAGGCGCGCGGCATCGGCGTGCTGATCACCGACCACAACGTGCGCGAGACGCTGACGCTGACCGACCGGGCCTATATCATCCACTCCGGAAAGGTGCTGATGGAAGGCAAGCCGCAGGAAGTGATCGATCACCCCGATGTCCGGCGGCTGTATCTGGGCGAAGATTTCCGCATGTAGCGACGCGGTTGAACCTGTCATCGGTCGACAGACTGATCCTCATGCTGTGCCAAACGGCCAAATCGCGCGAATTTCCCCCGATTTATCTCAGTTACGCCGCGTCAGCGGATGCGCTTGAATGGCGCGATGCGCATTTTCGCTCTCTTGCTGTTGCTTCCACTCGCCGCCTGCGCGCGTCCTGAACGGACCACGAGCCACGCGGACTGGCTGCGCGAGGCCACGCGGACGTGGCCAGGCGAGACCAAGGCACGGGTGATCGCCGCTGGCGAGGCCGTGGTTAAGCACGCGGATCCCCGCGATATCCAGGTGGAATACAGCAAGCAGGGCTTCGTCGCGCGGCGGAAGTTTTTCATCTACGCCGTGCTGGCTACGGCAGATGGGGAGGATCGCTGGACCTTCCACGCTTCTGAGAACAGTGAAGGCGCGAGCGCGTCGGTCCGCGTCATTCAGCGCGGCACGGCCCAGTCCGGGCGCTTCAGCGAGCGCTTCCGCGAGAACCAGGTCTATGTCGGGAGTTTCCGGCTTTTCTATGCGCGGGTTGACTATCTGCTCGGCAGGCGAACTGACTGGATCTCCTGTTCGGAAGCGGTCGTGAAACTGTCGCTACCCGCACAGGCACCGGGCCTGCAGGCGTTGTGCAGCATCACCCATCAGGGTGCTGATGCGCCGCGGCCAGCGAAACTGCCGCCCAAGGTGAAGGCGGCAGCCCAGGCGGCAAAAGTTCCGCCGGAACCGCCGCAGATCGCGGGTGGTGAGGATGCCGACTGACGGGTGCCCCCTCAGTGCAGGCTGACCGTCACCAGTTCATGTTCCCAGGCATTGGCCAGCGCGGCGGCCTTCGAATCTGCCAAGAGAATGGGTGTGCCATCCGCCGAGAGCAACGCAAAGAGCTTCAGTCCCGGAGCCAGATCAGGTGCCTGTGGGAAAGCCTTGCGGATATCCTCGGAACGCATGAGCTTGAGATAGGCCACTTCGCCTTCCCCGATCTGCGCGAGTTCCTCTGGTGTGATGGTGGTGAATGGCGTCGGCATCGTGTTCATGCGGCGCGTGTCAGACTTCGTTCTTCCGGTCATGTCAAAGCCCCTTTCTGGCAGCTCTGTTGGCTTGTTTCAGCAAGCAATTCGCGGACCACTTGTCTCCTTCAGACCGGATTGACCCCCGGCAACAGCATGCTGCGCCTGAAGCCCTTTCCGGAATCTTAATGGAGGGTATGGTCCCGCGGGTTCAGTCCAATCCCAGCTCAGTCCCGTTCCACGATGTCGATCCGGCGGATGATGCGTTCCGGCTCCGGTCGCACAAGATCGATGGAGAGCAGCCCGTTCGAGAGATCCGCACCGAGTACTTCCATGCCTTCAGCCAGCAGGAAGACCCGCTGGAACTGGCGTGCTGCGATGCCCCGGTGCAGGAAATGCCGCGTCTTGTCATCGATCTGACGGCCGCGGATGACGAGCTGGCCTTCTTCGAGCAGGATTTCCAGCTGGTCGCGGGTGAAGCCCGCAACTGCCAGCGTGATCCTGAGGCGCTCGGGCGCATTCCCGCATGAGGCGAGGCGTTCGATGTTGTAGGGCGGATAGCCATCGCCGGAGGCTTTCGCCACCCGGTCCAGCGCCCGCTCGATCTCGTCGAAGCCAAGCAGATAGGGGGAGTTGAACGTCGGAACGCGGGTCATCACTCAATCCTCCGAAGCCCATCGGGTGAACGACCCTCAGCGGCGCCTCGAATGAACGGAAGCCTGCGCAGACCCTCGGGATGAGCAGCCTTCAGCACTTCCAGATGAGAATATGGAGGTGGAGTCCTGGGGATGCAAGAGATGTCCCCAATGCCGCTCGCGCGCTTGCATCATCCAGTGCCCGCACGCATACGTAGGCCTGTGACGCCGGGTCCGCTCGACAGTGCCGCCCGGCGGCTGTATGGCCTGTTTCTTCGCTTATGATCGACCGTGTCTGCCGATGAACCTCATGATCCGTACCAATGAACGCGATCCGCGCGACGAGGCCCT
>JANMFA010000053.1:0-2624 GCA_031377545.1 Hyphomicrobiales bacterium
AAACCACTGGCGTCACCCCCACCTGTTGACGAAACAGCGAAAAGAAATGCGCCCGAGACAGGCCGGAGCTCCTGGCGATTGACTCAAGGCTGCAGTCAGCCAGCATTCCAGGGGCCAGCGCCTTCAGCGATCTCCGGAGACGGAAATCAAGCCCGCTCCAGGCCGGACGCACCGCCGACGGCATCTTTCTGTCAGGCTCGGTCTCCACATTGGTAAGAAGCCGCTCGAGCATCTTGCTGAAATCCGTCTGGCCCGGCACGCCGTTCAGGAGCATGTCGCAGATGTCGTCGCGGCTCTGACGAAGAGCATGCGAGACGGCGATGCGGTTTGAATTGAAAAGGCGTGATGCCGTCAATCTGTCCGGCAGTGCCTTACGCAGCCAGTGCGGATTGAAATAGAAAGTGAGGAAGTAACCGGGTTTGCGGGAATCCCCGGGCGCGAACCCATGGGCTTCCCATGGATTGATCGCGGCGGCCGTATCCTCGTCCATCAGGAAACTGTCATTGCCGAGCTTGAGGTGTCCACGTGTCCCGCCGACAAAAAAGATAAGATGAGCTTCGCGGTGGGCATGCCGGATCAGGGGTCGGTCCAGCTCGTAGAGCGAGGCACGACCGAATGGCCCATGGAACACGGAGAGGGCGCGGCTCATATCTCCTCCCCACACAACAAACACACGGACACAGGACAAACCTGAGGAAGCACGGTCAGAGCGTGACGGCCCGAGTCAGACACGGGCCGTCACGCTCTGCTTTACTTGCAATCGGGATTGGTGCGGCTTGGCAGGCCAATCGCTTTGAACGCATCGGCGGACATGCCCAGTGTCTGGGGGATATCCGGAATCGCTTTGACGAACTTGTTGGTCAGGTCTCCGTTGGGCAACTCCGCCACTTCGGTGATGAAGTTGGCCGCAATCGCCTGGCGGTTGCCATCCAGCTTGATCTTCCCGTTTGGCGCATCAAGCTCGACCTTGGAGAGCGCCGCGCGCAGCTTGACGCCGCCATCAGACAAATCTCCGTTGACTGCCGTCATGGCTGCTGCAAGCGCGTTGAAAGCATTGTAGTAGTTTGTCGCAAACAGCGAAGGCGTGGCAAACCGCTTGTCGGCTGGGAACCCATCCTGATAGAACTTCTGCCATTCCTTCCACTTCGCATTGTCCCAGCCATCGGCCTGCGGACCTGAGGACGGCGTTCCGATCAGAAGGCGCTTGGCTGCACCGCGTGAGGACAGCACGGTCTGGTCCACCATGATGGAGCCGCCAATGAACTTCGCCTTGCCGCCGGTCTGGCTGTACTGGTTCAGGAAGCTGACGGCATCGCCGCCGCCAAGGCCGAGGAACACCGCATCGGCGTCATCCGGGAGTTGCGCGATGATGGAGCCATAATCCTTGGTGCCCGTTGGTATCCACTGGCGCTGGACGATCTTGCCACCCGCCTGGCAATAGCCGAGCGCGAAGCCGAAGACCTGCGTGTAGGGGAACGAATAATCCTCCGCCACCACGGCGATCTTCTTGTAGCCCTTCTCCTTGAAAACATATTCTCCCAGGCCCGACATCCATTGCGAGCCTTCGGTGTTAAACCGGAAGAAATTCGGCGACGGCGTCACGTAGGTCGTCTCAAGGGCACCCGAGGAGCCATTGACGATTGTGACATTGGGGATCGTCTTCGAATAATCGCGCAGGGCAATGCCTTCCGATCCGGAAACCGGCCCGATGATCAGTTGCACCTTGTCCTGCTCAACAAACTTGCGGGCCGCGCGCAGCGCGGAATCCGGGCTCGCATCGGTTGATGCGATGATGATCTCGATCTCCTTGCCGCCGAGCTTGTTGCCGGCCTGCTTGGCTGCGAGCTGTAGTCCGCGGATGCCGTCTTCACCACCCGACGTCAAAAAGCCCGTCAGCGTCGCCATCACGCCAATCTTGAGTTTTTCTTGGGCCGAAGCAACGCTGGCAGAAGCCAGCAGTCCGACAGCCGCAACAGTCGTCAATAACGCCTTGCGCATTCCGCTCTCTCCCTTGTGAAGCCGCCCATCGCAGAT
Organism: Hyphomicrobiales bacterium; assembly: GCA_031377545.1. GTDB lineage: Bacteria > Pseudomonadota > Alphaproteobacteria > Rhizobiales > Beijerinckiaceae > JADCCX01. The sequence continues at coordinate 2,035 of JANMFA010000053.1, forward strand.
TTCTCTGCGCAGACGATTATATTCTGCGGCATTTCTCCCTTGCCGCTGGGAGAAAGCTAGCAGATGCATTTCAGAATCCTAGCGATAATCGCAAGAAATTCAGACCCTGGGTTACGCGTGCCAGTACTGATATCGCATGACGGCGAAATGCGGGTTGCCGACGAGTTGGGGTCCGCCAACTTCGGTCAGGGTCGGGCAGTGTCGTCGTGACCAGCATGTTCCGGCCATCCAGCCCCTGGCAGGGCAAGGTTGCAAAGATCGTCCATGCGATCAGAGGGAGAAGCCGTTCCTGGAAGAGATCCTGGCTGCTTCAGACCTGTGCAGTCTGGCGTGGGCCCTGCTTGGGCTGATACCGGAACGCCGTCAGAAAGCGGCTGTTGACAACCAAAGTGTCCGGATCGCACTTTCAACACTGAACTGACTATCGAAAGTGCGAAAACACTTGGCCAAGCTGCCGCTGTGAAACCCGCATTCGGACTCCAGCGCTAGCCATGGAAACACCGTGATGAAATCGCACTACCGGGCCGTCGTCATCGGTGGAGGCGTCGTGGGCACCAGCGTGCTCTACCACCTGACGAAGAAGGGCTGGG
>JANMFA010000062.1:0-2576 GCA_031377545.1 Hyphomicrobiales bacterium
GTCGCCAGGGGCGTTGCCTTCATGCCGTTCCACTTCGGCGGCTTCTATCAGGGCGAGGATAACCGCGCGAACTACCCGAAGGGCACGGATCCCATCGTGCTCGGCGAAAGCGTCAACACCGTCACAACCTATGGCTACGACCCCGTGACCGGCATGCATGAAGGCAAGGTCACCCTTGTCCAGATTGCAGCGGCCTGAGGGAGGAAAAAACAATGGCACGCATGAAATTTCTCTGCGACGCGGACCGCTGCATCGAGTGCAACGCCTGTGTCACCGCCTGCAAGAACGAGCACGAGGTCCCCTGGGGCATCAACCGCCGCCGTGTCGTCACCATCAACGACGGCAAGCCTGGCGAGCGGTCCATCTCCATGGCCTGCATGCATTGCACGGATGCGCCTTGCGCCGCCGTGTGCCCGGTGAACTGCTTCTACACCACGGCCGACGGCGTGGTCCTGCACTCCAAGGACCTGTGCATCGGTTGCGGCTATTGCTTCTACGCCTGCCCGTTCGGCGCGCCGCAGTATCCCAAGACAGCGAATTTCGGTTCGCGCGGCAAGATGGACAAGTGCACCTATTGCGCTGGTGGTCCTGAGGCCGACAACAGCAAGGACGAGTACGAGAAATATGGCTCGAACCGTCTGGCTGAAGGCAAGCTGCCACTGTGCGCCGAGATGTGCTCGACCAAGGCGCTGCTTGCCGGTGACGGCGCAATGATCGAGACGATCTACAAGGAGCGCGTGATGAAGCGCGGCTATGGATCAGGTGCCTGGGGCTGGAAGACAGCCTACAAGCAGGGCATCACGGTCTGATGTGCTCTCCCCTCTCCCGCCATAGGCGGGAGAGGCTTTGACAATAAGAACTCGGGGGAGAACCCAATGACAAGACTTCTTGCGGCCATTGCCGTCATCTTCACGCTTTCGCTTGGCGCGCCTGCGATGGCGCAGCAGCCGACAACCGTGAACCCCACGGCGGATTCGGTGAAGGAAGAGCAGTTGCTGAATGCGCTGAAGCCCGGTCAGGCCGTGCAGGGCCGCGTCAGCATTCCTGACGCAAACTCCAGCAAGCTGATCGCTCCAGGCAATCAGGGCTGGAGCACGGTGAACCAGGACATCATGCAATGGGTCGGTGCGCTGTCGATCATCGGCATGGTCGGCGGTTTGCTGCTCTTTTACATGATGAAGGGCCGGATCAAGATTTCGAAAGGCGCCTCAGGAAAGACGATCACACGATTCAACGGCTTCGAGCGCTTCACGCACTGGCTGACGGCCAGCACCTTCCTCGTGCTTGCGGCTTCCGGCCTCAACGTGACCTTCGGCAAGTTTGTGATTCAGCCTTGGCTCGGCGATGCAGCCTTCGGCCCATGGTCGCAGTTTGCCAAGTTCTGCCACAACTATCTCGCTTTCCCCTTCATGCTGGGCGTGGTGCTCATGCTGCTGATCTGGATCAAGGACAACATCCCGAACGGACGCGACGTCGAATGGTTCAAGGCGGGTGGTGGCCTCGTGGGTGACGCGCATCCGCCGGCCGGAAGGTTCAATGGCGGTCAGAAGATGATATTCTGGACAGTGATCCTGGGCGGTGTCGCGCTGACCGTTTCCGGCCTCATGCTGCTGTTCCCATTCACATGGACCGGGCTGGAGGGCTTACAACTCTCGAATATTGTGCACGGCGTGGTCGGCATGATCATGATCGCGGCTATGCTGGCCCATATCTACATCGGCTCGGTGGGCATGGAAGGCGCGTTCGACGCCATGGGCTCCGGCGAAGTCGACCTCAACTGGGCCAAGGAGCACCACTCGCTCTGGGTCGAGGAAGAGCTTGCGAAGAAGGCGGGCGTGCCCGCTGGTGGCAAACCGATGGCGGCGGAATGAGAGCAACGCTCCAGAATCGAACTGGAAAGGGCCGGGAGCAATCCCGGCCCTTTTTCATGTCTGGACAGTTGTTCAAATCGCGCGATACTTGGATCACATTCGAAGAAAGGCGCACAATGTCATTCTTTTCCCTTCGGGCGTGCCTTCTGGCAGGCCTCCTCGCGATCAGCCCTGCGCTTGCGACAGCGAAGAGCTACACCGTCCCCAATCCCAATCCGGTCGCCGTGATCACAATCCCTGATGACTGGGAGACCGAAGAAAATGCCCGTGGCCTCGAATCCACGTCGGAGGATGAAGGCATCTTCCTGACTGTGGAAATCACAGATGCTACGACGGTTGAAAAGGACATGACCCGCGCAATTGCAGGACTGGTCGCCCAAGGCGTTGAGCTCGACATGGCAACCCAGAAGCAGACAGAGTTCACAGTCAACAACCTCAAAGGCTTCATGATGTCCTGGAATGCCAAGGACGAGGACGGCAAGACGCAGATCAGCATCACGCTCGTGATGGTTTCGGACAAGAAGGCCCTGCTGATGACGGGATGGGGCACCGAAGAAGCCCAGAAAGAGAATCTGGAAGAACTGACTGCCATCATGAACAGCATCAAGGTTGTGCAGTAAGGCCGGATGACACCCGCCCGCATTCCCGCTATCGCAGGGCGATGCGCATCATCGGCATCACGGGCTGGAGCGGGGCGGGCAAGAC
>JANMFA010000073.1:0-9109 GCA_031377545.1 Hyphomicrobiales bacterium
GCCGCGCATGATCCGGCCATTCAGGGTGCGCCTGATGGATTTCTTCCAGCGCAGCCTGAGGGATCCTTCGCGCTTCGAGTGGGATTTCCTGAAGGCGTCGCTGCTCAACAACATGCCATGGTACCGGGACCGATGGTACCGACTGCGCAAGATGCGGGCGCGGCAATGGTATGACTTCGACAGCATGCAGGATCTGCCGGAAAAATTCGTCTATTATCCGCTTCATTACTCGCCGGAATCGTCCATCAATACCCCGGCTCCCTATTTTATCGATCAGATGCGCACGGTCGATGCCATTCGTCATGCGATGCCCAGCGACTATACGCTGATCGTCAAGGACCATCCCGACGCGTTGCTGGTGCGGCGCAAGGGACTCATGGACAAGATTCGCCGCAGCTCCGGCGTGCGCGTGATCCACAGCAGCATCTCGGGTCGCGAGCTGATCCTTCGTTCGGCTCTCACCATTTCGGTCACCGGCACCTCGACGCTGGAGGCCTTTCTGCTTGGGAAGCCCAGCCTGACCCTTGGCAACATGTTCGTGAGCAAGTATTTTGGCGGCGTGACGCCCCTGCTCGGCCTGGACAGGCGGATGCGCGAGGCCATCAAGTCTCCCCCGACGGACGAGGCTGTCATCCATGCCGTGGCGGAGATCATGACCCTGTCGCGTCCCTTCTCGGTTTTCGGCCTTGGAATGCCGGGTGATCCGGTTTTCACCGAGAACAACATCCACAACCTGTTCCAGGCGCTCTTGGAGAATATCCATGCCCGGCATCCTCGGCGTGCCTCCTGAGATGACTGCAACCGGCAACGGAGTGATGCTGTGGGTTTGATCGCCAGTCTTGTGTCCTCCCCGCTCGGGCAGCCGCTCGGACGGGTGATCCATGCCCACGCCCTGGGGCGGCAGGAAAGAAGCCAGAGCCTGGCGACGTCGTTGTTTCGCAATGTGCATCAACTGAGCGCGCTGGAAGGGCCCCTCGCCGGGCTTCCGGCCAAAAGCCAGATGCGGATCCTTGTGGCGGGCTGCAGCATTGGCTGTGAGGCCTACACTCTGGCAGGGTATCTGGCCGCGCGGTTTCCGGCGCTCGATGTCGCGATCGACGCTTTCGATATCGATCCGGGTGCCATCGCACATGCCCAAGCGGGCCGATACAATCGGAAATACGTCAATGAAGCAGTGTTCCAGGGCCCTTTCGCCGATGTGGCAAGGACACTGCTCATCCAGAGCGCCGACAGCTGGGCGATCACGCCACAGATCGCGCGGCGTGTTCGCTTTGAGGTTGGTGATGCATTGCTGGAGAGACCTGACGATCGGGAGCGATTTGATCTCGTTCTCGCGCAGAATTTCATGGTGCATATGGACGACACCCGCGCCGGGCAAGCGCTGCGGGCCATGTCGGCCTGCCTGAGACCGGGAGGAGCCATGTTCCTCGGCGGCATGACGCTCGACATGCGTGCCGGAGCAACGGCCAGCGTTGGACTGGTCCCTGTCGACTGGAACATCAAGACGATTCACGACGAGGACACAGTGCGGCGCAACGCTTGGCCGTTCGCCTACTGGAGCCTCGAGCCGCTTGACGGCAACCGGAATGACTGGAAGGCGCGCTACGCCACCATCTTCAGGAAAGCGTAGAGTCCGGTGAGGACAAATGACGCTGCCGATGCTCCTTTTGCGTCAGCCCGACACTCACGACATCCTCAGGCACCCCATCGAGAACGACCGCGTGCCGGTGAAGTCCCTCGCGCCTGTAGCCGCAGGCGAGAAATGCCCGCTCGCTTGCCTGATTGGAGACATACATTCCGGCCGCGAGTTTCTGCAGGCCCATCAGGCCAAATCCGATGACTGATACCGCCGCGATGGCCTCGCGCGCAAACCCCTGACCAAAGCATTGGCGCTCACCGATCATGATTCCGACGTCGGCGACGGGATACGGACGCCTGACGGGGCCAATCTTGATATTGCCGATATGCATTCCTCCTGCACGTAGAAAGAGGCCGAGCAGAAGCGTGTCGTGGTCGTTGTTGGAACGCTCCACAAAGGCTGCAACCGAGACTGCGGTGTGGACCACATGGCGAGACTCGAGATAGCGATTGACAGCAGGGTCATTCAGCCAGCCGACATAGGTCGCCCCGCAGTCATCAGCGGTCAGGTTCCGCAGCCTCAGACGTGGCGTTTCGACCGGTGCGATCAGCATCATCCGTCGGCTCTCGACGAAAGGTGCCCAAGGGAGCTGGCAGCGCCTTCAATGCCGTCGCGTTCGAAGCCGATGATCCTTGCCGAGACCAGACGGCAGTCCCCTTCGCTCCGGAACTCGTGAAAAACCGAGACGGGCGCGACAAGAGGGAAACGCACGACAGAGGTTCCGGGCTCAATTGCTTCCTGTTTTATCCCATGGGCGACGGTGCCTGCCGAACTGGCAGAGAGCGTGAGTTCGACCCAGGCGTCGGGCGTTTCATATGCGTCAAGAGCCAGAAAGAACCGGGAGTCACAGGGGAAGCCATCACCGCGCGAATCCAGCTGCTCGAAGCCGCTGTAGAAATAGGGAAGGTCCTCGGGACGCCCCGCTTCGATTGCAAGAGGTGGCTTGAACACCATCCGTTCACCGATCTGGCGTGCAGGCACTCCGGCCATAACGGCGTATGGCGGCACATCCCTCGTGACCACGGCGTTCGCACCAATGACTGCGCCCCTGCCGATCGTGATGCCACGCATGATCGCCACATGTGTCCCGATCCAGCAATCATCGCCTATCGTGACAGGGCGATCCTCCAGAACATTCTCGCGCTCCTGCACGGTGATCAGCTTCCAGGGTTCCGCCGAACGAAACAGGTGGCTGCCAGACGACACGTTGAGATTAGGGCCGATGGCGCAATACCGGCCGATCGCAACGCTGCCATTGATTCTTGCGCCGTCGTTCAATCCGGTCCTGGCTCCGATCCGGACGTCACCTGATGTCTGGATATGCACGTCCCGACCAACCCCGACGCTATTTCCCAGGAAGAGGCTGCCTCCGCCATCGAGATAGAAGCGGCTGAACGCCCCGATGCGTGTCCCGTTTCCGTGCACCAAACGTCCTGTTCCCATGATTTCGACATGGAGGCCGCAGTGGAGAGAGGGGAAACGGATTCTGTTGACGATCCAGCCCAATGCAGGAATGAACTTTCCAGCCAAACCCATCACCCGCACGGCAAGCATCGCGGCGGATTCCATCCTAGTCTTTTGTTGGGGGGGCGGTTGCGTCAAAGCCAAGCCTGAACCAATGGTTTCAATAACATCTGATAGACGGCACAGCCTTCGATCACAATTCAACCGCCGCGCATTTCAACAACGATGCGCTTCAGCTGGCTGAAGATGACAAGGCAGGCAAGCCCATACACAAGCGAGAACACACAGGCATCCTTGAGCAGGCTGAAAAACGCACCCGCTTCGATCACCAGTTGCCGACCGGCCCAGATACCGACCACAGAGGCAGCTATCGCATAAAGCGCGATTGCCAATGGACCACCAAGTTCCATGCGGATCCCAGCGAGGCGAAGCTGCACAATCGCAACCAGACACGTGAGGGGCGCGACAATCAGGCCCGTCAACAAATATCCTGTCAGCCCCAGTTTCATGCCGAACATCAGCACAGAGCCAACCACAAGAGTCATGACCGCGCTGATTAGAAGAAGATAGCCCGCAAAGCGCATACGACCAAGAATCTGAAGCATGCGGTACATCGGCAAGAGGATAACGCTCACCGGCAAGGCGGCAGCCTGCAGCGTTAGCACCGAAGCAGCAAGTGTCACGGCATTCCGGTCAAACTTGCCGCGCTCGAGAAGGAGGCTGATCACCGCTTCCGCTTGCAGCGACAGGAACACGGCGCAGGGAATGGCCAGCATCAACAGGCCTGCTATCATGCGTTCCAGTTTCCTTGCGCGACCATGCTCGCCGGAAAGCGGAACCATGAAGGCATCGCGGAAGCCCAGCAGAGCGGAGACTTGACCGGTCATCAAGGAGGCGTAGCTGGTGGCAGCGATCGCGCCCGATGGCAGATAGGAGGCCAGAAAACGGTCGACCAGCAATGCGAGAGTCGAGACCTGGTTGACGGCCGCGAAGCGGCCGATTTGCCGGACCACGCCCCATGATTGACCGCTGGCACGTTGCAGGAGCCGCAGGGGCACAGGCAGCCCCGGCAGCATCGAAAGAAGCGCACCACCATACCCCAATCCATAGGCGATCGCTATCGCATAGACCCCGGGACGCCAGACCATGATGGCGACCAGGGAGACAATCGTCACAATGATCTCGGCCGCCATGAACCGACGGAACCTGTTTTCCGCCTTCAGAACCGAGCCGATGGCATAATATGGCACCGAGATCATAATCCACGGGATGAACCACCACGACAGCGCCTGCATCGTTTCGCGCTCAGTGTCGGAAAGCCCAGTTGTAACAAACCGGGCCACAAGGGGAACGGCCAGCAGAAACAGGAGTGTTGCGGCAATGCCCAGCCCGATACCGATGATGATGACCCGAAGTGCAATTTGGCCGAAGCCCTCGCGGTCGTTCTTTTCGAGGCGATTCACGAGAAGCGGAACGGTCGCGGTCTCCATCACTGTTCCCAGGCCAAATCCGATCACCGAAGCGATCGAGAACACCAGGAGATAAAGATCCATCGCGCGTTCCGTGCCGAAAGCAGCCGCGATGACAAGCTGGCGCAGGAAGGCGACGAGCTGAACGGCAAGCGTACCGCTGAACACCACCGCCAGCACATGGATGAACGAGTTTTGCTGCGCCATGTGTTCAGCGTCGGAGGAGTTTGTAGGCGAGTGCCCTCAGCCGGGCCCTGTTGGCGCCCAGCAGCTTCCAGCGCATGGCGCGGCTGCGGTGCGCCCGCAGAATGGCTTTGGCATTCACTGGTGGCGGCTCGGCGTGACCGGGCGTGGCAGCCAGGAACCAGGTGTCCCTGACCTTGCGGCGCAACACTGTGCGGTAGCCTGCACGGGCGAGCAGACCCTCCATCGATTCTGCCGTGGGAATGAAAGTGTGCTGATAGTTCGGTCCGCCCTGGCTGGTGTGGACCAGATGATCGGCCATCACGATGGCGAGATGACCGCCAGGCTTCAGCAGCTTCTGAAGGCCTGTGAGATACGCCTTTGGATCGGTGATGAAATAGATCGCGTAGGCGATCTGGATCAGATCGAAAGGCTCATCCCAGCTCTGGCTTTCAACCGGCCCGATGCGCGAGCGGATGCCCAGCTCTTCATGGATCGGCTTCACCGTGGCATCGATATCGTTGCCTTCCGCCAGCCATCCATTGTCCTGGAACCGCTTGACGGTCAGGCCGAGGCCGCAGGCGATGTCGAGAAAGTGGCCCTTCCCTTCCCCCTGATGCAATCCGGAGAAAATCTCCCATGACCGGTCAGCGCCAATCCTCGCAATGCGACGGCGCTCTGTCCAGTTCGCCTCGCCATCGGCCGCACCTTTGCGGTTGCTTTGCCAGATTTCCTCCAGCGCAGGAATGTCAGGCTGATAGGCAGGCGTCGCGTTGCCGCAGGCTTCACAGAGAAACCATTGATAGTCGAGCTTCTGGCCGCGCCTGCTCAGAATGGCATCCGCCTCCGGACGTCTGTCGAAAGGAATGGGCGTCAAAGCCCCGGAGCCGCAGATGATACATGCCATGTCCGGTCGCTCCAGTGCCCGTCCGAAAGGCGATCTCCCGCCGCTTGCGATGCTCTAGCCTGTGCTTACAGAAGGATCAAATCCTGCAAACAACCATGGTTGCAGACGGGATCGTGGCCGAATCGACGCTTCACCGCATTTGTCAGGCGGTCCGTTCGAAGATCCAGAGCTTGCCCTGAGCGGTGTCACCGATGGCGGGAAGGATCAATCCCAGCTGGTTGATCGGGGAATCGTAGCTCACCTCGGTGTTCGTCATCTTTGCATTCCATGCATTGACGACGCGGCTCATGAGATAATAGGTCGCGCTGTAGGGAACGACCTCGACCAGTCTCACGCCGGGAATTGCGAGAGCTGCTACTTCCTTGTCGATCAGATAGCGATTGTGCCAGGGCGGCTGGACGGGATCGATGCCACAAAGACCACGCAGTTCGTTCAACCGAGCAAGGCCGGTTGCACTGTTCTCGCACATCAGGAACCGCCCGCCTGGTTTCAGGTGGCGCATGATCTTGCCGATCGCGTCAGCCTGCTCTTCCCATGACATGAGATTGATGATGACGCGCTCGGTGATGGCGATATCGTAGCCCCCGCTGGGCATGGCATCATCGCGCACATCACGCACATCAAAATTGATGGATCCCTTGAGGCTTGCCCCCGCGGCACGCTGTTTGGCGTCAGCAATCATCTCGGCTGCAAAATCGAAAGCATCAATCGAGACGTCGAATTTTTCGGCCATTTCGATGGAGAGCAAACCGTTCCCGCAACCGACTTCCAGAATACGTTGCCCGTTCTTGATGTATCCAAGGAGGGTATCATGTTCGAGGCGTTTGGCCGTGAAGTCATTTGTGCCTGCAAGCGCCCGAAACGCCGCCCGGCTGTTCCAGAAAGTCTTGACCTGCTCACGTTTGCCAGCCGCGTCGTTCATAGTGCCTCACTTGGAATAGAAGATGTCGGCAACCCTTTTCGGACCACCGCCGGGGACCAACCGTTGGCCATTTTCAGCCAGCGCTGCCAATGAACCGGGCATATAGGTCAGCCCCAGGACTCTGTCCACCAGCGCCGGTGCCGAAAAATCCCTGATGTCGCCCATCCCGACAATCGCGCCCGCCTGAACCAGCGCTTCGATCGCAAGCCTTTGATTGGCGGCTGTCACATAAGTCAGACTCGGAATTCCAATGAGTGCCCTCTCCAGGGCTGAAACGCCCGCAGCCCCGATGCAAAGATCCGCCGAGGCATATCGCGCGGGCATATCATTGACCAAACCATAGGCTGAAACCGTGAGCGTATCGTCAGAAATTGCCACGATCTCAGCACGCGCTTCTGGATCACCGATACCGATCAGCTCGATATCCAGCGGGCGAATGGGGAGCGTTGCCAGGGCTTGCGCCACGGATCGATACAGCGCTGGCGATGTCGCACCGCCAAATGTCACGATGATACGACCCAATTGCCCTTGTCTGGAGGGATCCTTGCGAAAAGCCGCGTTCTCGGGACGGATGAGTGCATAGGCCGGACCCAGCAGCAATGTGGTTGGCCGCACAAGCCGGGGCCGATAAAGCGCTGCTGTGGCGCTCGCATTGTGGTCGAGCAACACATCTGCCGCCATATCGCGATCCGCCGTATCGTCTATTGCCAGAATTCTGGAGCCGGAAGCGCGCAGCGATTCATGCCATCGATGGTCGATTGCGTAATGATCGGCGACGATCCAGTCCCATTTCTGGCCGCCAAAAATGCTTCGTGTGGCGTCCGCATCAGCTTTCCAGCCCCACGGGAGCCAGTGTGCCATTGGTGGATCGTCGTGCCGATGATCGGGCACCGACTGCGATTCCACGTCAAGAATCGCGGAAGGGAAACCTCGTGTTTCGATCATTGCCCTGTGGTGCACACTGTTCGGAGCAATGATGAAAAGCGCCTCTGCGCCTCTTTGCCTGAGCTCATCCGCCAGCGTCAGGCAGCGCATCAGATGCCCCATGCCCATCTCTGCGGAAGCGTCACAGCGGAAAGCGACTTTCATGAGCGGGCCCCCGTCAAAGGCTGCGCCCTGCGCGGCAACAGCCGGTCCAGCCAGGCCCGAAACCGCTTCTGCTGCTCAAAGAGCCTTGCGGCAGGAAGCGCGAAACCAAAGGCTGCGGCCACGAGGACGACGAACAGCAGGAGGCGACCGCCGAACCCGGCGGGCTCTACCCACAAGGCCGCGACGCAGATCATCACGGGATAATGTGTGATAAACAGCGTGTAGGATCCGTCCGCCAGCCGATGAAGCCGGGCAAACGTCGGTTGCCCGTAGCGGAGACCTGCCCCGGACCTCACGATCAGGGACAAGGCGAGCCCGATTGCGAACAGCTGAAACAGGACGTAGCTCCAATGCGGCTCGAATTTTCCGCCCGTTGCGCCGGTCAGGTAGAATGCAAGCGCAGCAGCAGCAAGGGTTGCGCCGGCAATGCCCGCGGCTGGAAGGTACCCCGCAACCTGCGGTCTAAGGGCTGCTGCTCCGCCCGCCGAGAAGGCGAGAAACCCCAGCCACGCCCCTTCAAGGCGTAGCAGGACAGCAACGGCGAAAGCGAATGCCAGAACCAGCGGAACAATCCGCATCATCCCGGATTGGCCGAGTGCTGCCACGCACAGCGCAGTGAGGATGTAGCATGCCACTTCAAGCCGCAGCGACCAGATCGGCCCGTTGATCATTTGGGCAGGTGTGCCGTTGCCAAACAAGAAAACCGCATCGCGCAAAAAGACAAATGGCCCGAGCATGACTTCAAGGACCGGGAACCCGGATTTCGGCAGCAAGAAACCCTGGGCTGCCAGGATGGCGATGAACCAGACCAGAGCCAGGCTGAGAAAGAACGGCGGGTAGATGCGAGCCATGCGGTTGATGGCAAACTGGCGCGTGGAAAAGCCGCCAGCGTCAATCATGCGGCGGACAGACAGCAGGATGACATAGCCGCTCAAGACAAAAAACACGATCACTGCAACACGCGCACACCACCCGGCCAACAGCGCCCATGCGGGGTAGAGTTGGCCGAAAACGCCCGCAAAAGCGTGACCCACAACGACGACTGTCGCGGAAACTCCCCGCAGGCCATCCAGCGCCCGATCATGCGCCGCATCCTGCATCACCGCACCTTGAACAACGGCACCAGCGGCTCGCATCGGAGATACTGTTTCATCGCGCGGTTGTGGATGGCATCGGCCAGAATCGGAAAGACCTCGCCATAGACCTTGAGAACCTGGTCGATGTCTGATTCGCCATGGGCATAGTTCAGATTGTGCGTGCCGAAGCTGAGCACGCCGCGCGCCTGCATTTCCTGCATGAACAGCGTCTTGATCTCGAAGCTCGAATAGCCGCCGGAATCCTTTATCAGCACGAAGCCCCAGGTGGGGTGACCGCAGGTGGACAATGAATCGCCCAGACCATTGGCGTCAATCAGCTTGGCCGTTTCCTCCAGCATT
>JANMFA010000079.1:0-3901 GCA_031377545.1 Hyphomicrobiales bacterium
TGCTGCCACCGGTTTCGCCGCGGTTGGCGATCAGCGTGCCGTCGCTGGCGAGAATGGCGATGTTGGGCGGACGCTTGGGAACCGCAAGCTGGTCGATCGGAGGCAGCTTCATGGCATGATAGGCAAAGAAGCCCAGCAGCGCGATGAACCCCCAGACACCCAGTGTCAGCGTCCAGTACACCATGCGGCCAAGCAGCGAGCGGCGGGGACGGCGGCCTGAGCGGTGGGCCTTGCGCGAAGACCGGCTGTTGCGGCGTGATGCGGGACGGTCATCGTCATCCAGCGCGAAATCATCGCGGTGGCGCTGCTCGCCCTCGAACCTCGGTTCGATGCGGTTTTTCGATCTGGAGCGCCCCATGCTTCCTCTGGCTGTCTCTTGGTCTCAGTCCCAGCGTTCGGGATTGCCAGCTGGACAGACCATGAAAATGCCTGAAATCACTTTAAGGCGGGTTTAAGGTTGATGGTTAATGAAGCCGAACGCGCAATGCGGCTGTCAGAAGAGCTGCGAGACAACGGGCAGCATGACGATTCCCGTCCCGACAACAAGGGCGAGAGCGACAAGAAGCTGGTGGACCACAATGGCCGGATAGGAGTTGTTCATCGTCAAGGCCCCGAATCACGTGAACTGTGTGTCGGGGAAAAATGTGGCGATTTGCGGACGTGCAGGAAAACTGCCCGTCACTGCGGCCGAAACCAGTCCCAGAAGCTGCGTTGCACAGGCTCGGCGGGAAGCGTCTCCAGGGCTCCTGTTGCCGGCGAAAGGCTGTCAGGGCCCTGTGCAGGCGCGCGGGGCACCGCCCGCATCGCAATGGGCTGGCCGCCGCCATTGGAATCGAGATCGTAGATATCGGGACGGAAATGCGCTGTGCCATCCGGCATGCCGTAACCCGTGAAATAGGTCCAGGCCACGGGAACCGGGCGGGCGAGGCGCACATCCTTGCGATCGCCATCTGCAATGGCTCCATCGGTCTGGGAGCGATCCCAGCCGCTGTTGCCTGCCAGCAGCCACGTTACGAGATCACGGACGTCCGCCACGCGCACGCAGCCCGAGGAATGAAAGCGGTTGTCGGCGGCAAACAGGCCTTTGGACGGCGTATCGTGCATATAGACCGCCAGATTGTTGGGCATGTCGATGCGTACCTGGCCCAGCGAATTGCCAACGCCCGGGTCTTGCCGCAGCGTGAAATTCGCGGCGCGTTCGGTACTCCAGTCGATGGAGCGCGGGTTGATTTCCTTGCCACGTCCATCAAGTATCCGGATCTTCGCCCGGGTGAGGTAACCCGGATCACGCTGCATCTTCGGGATAACATCCTTTTTGATGATCGAGGTCGGGACAGTCCAGGTCGGGTTGAAGTTGACATTCGTGATGCGGGTTTCAACCGGCGGCGAAGCCCGATCCGCCTTGCCGACCACGGCGACATACCGGCGGCGTATCTGCGCACCCTCCACCGCTTCCACGGAAGCAGAAGGGATGTTCACGAGTACATAGCGCTCGCCGAAGCCAAAACTCGAAGCCCGCATGCGGCCAAGACTGGCCTCAAGCTGCTGCAGACGCGTGCGCGCCGGGACATTCATCGCCGTCAGCGTCGGCCCGGAAACCGACCCGTTGTCACGCAACCCGTGCCTGAGCTGAAAGCGACGGACACCCTCTGCGATGGCCGGGCCGGCAGCACCCGGATCAAGGTCTCCCTCGACAACGAGGCGGTCGCGGATCTGTGCCGCGTTGCCGGGAGAAACCCTGGACCAGCCGCCCTGCGCCACGATCTGGCGATAGCGCGCGACAGCGGCTTCGGTGGCCTCGATGGACTGCGCGGTGAAGGTCGGGCGTGAATCCCTCGGCAAGGCTGCAAAGCGTTGCGGCGCAACCGGGCGCGGGCGGCGCGCCACCGGTGCTGCAGCAGCGGGAGGAACACCGGGCACGGCTTCAGGCCCCGTCGGAGGCCCGGGCGGCGGAGGCGGCAGCGGCTGGCCGAAAGACCCGGACTGCGGGGCGGCTGGCACGGGCTGGAAACCCTGTGCCAGCACGGTGGATGCGCCCAGACCAAGGATAAGGGCAGAAACAGCCAGATGATGATGCAGCGCATTCACGGGAAGAGCATCCTTCGAACTGAGCGACCTATGCCATAGCCCAGGGACCAGGGTCCATGACCCGGCTTGCTTTCGTGCAACAGAGTCACGATTCAGCAACACATCGTCCTTGCCTGCCCATCAGTCTTGCCCGTCAATGCACCGTGGTGGCCGACGGGCCCTCCATCCCGCGCGTTGCCAGCGCGAGCCAGTCGACGATGTCGCTGAGTGCCTCGTCGCCGGTCTTGCCGCGGCCTCGCGCATCGGTTTCGAGGGCGATCTGCTGGTCGGCGCTCGTCCCGTAGGTCAGGATGTTCCTGAGACCGTGCAACTCCTGAAGGCAATGCAAGGCGATGGCGTCCGGCTCCAGCATCGCGATCATGTCCTCCACGATTTCTGCAACAGGCCTGACCGTTTTGGTCGCGGCATCGATGAAAGCGCCGTGGATGCCATGCCGCTGCGCGATCCACTTGTTTTCCAGCGTGATCGCCCGTTCCGTCGCGCCGATATCCCGGTTGAGCGCGGGGTGATCGACTAGATGGCGGATCAGGCAGCGGTAGAGCGCTGCAATCCCGATCGTATGCTCGACACGCGTACAGCTGTCGGCAATGCGCAATTCCAGAGTCGGATATTTGGCCGAGGGTCGCACGGCCCACCAGATGTAGCTCTCGTCCGGAATGGCGCGGCAGCGCACCAGCGCATCAATGTAGCTGCGATACTCAGACTCGTCGGCGAAAAGCTCCGGAATGCCGGTGCGCGGCAGTTCATCATAGGCCGCCAGGCGATAGCCCATCAGGCCGGTGCGCTTGGCCTGCCAGTAGGGCGACGAGGTGGACAGCGCCAGGAATACCGGCAGGAACGGGATGACACGGCGCATCAGGTCGATGCGGGTTGAAGGATCGGGCACGGAAACATGCACATGCAGGCCGCACAGGATGTTGCGGGAACCGACCATCTGCAGATCGTGCATCAGCTTGTTGTAGCGCGCCTTGGGGCTGGCCTTCTGGCTGTCCCAGCGCGCCAGCGGATGCGTGCCGGATGCCGTCACGAGCAGGCTGTGCTCATCGCCGATGGCCGCCAGCATGCGGCGATAGCCCGCCAGCAGTTCTCTTGCGGCGCCAAGCTCCTGCGACGGCGGCGTCGCCACCTCGATCTGGGACTGCAGCATTTCAGGCCGCATCGCCTCGGGCAGAGCCTGGCGGATGTCGCCTTCGAAGCCCTTGGGAAGCACACGCGTGGCCTGGCGCGTCCGGGCGTTCGAGATGAAATATTCTTCTTCGATACCAAAGCGGTAATAGTCGAGCATAGGATGCCCTCCGGTCATATTGGATGGTGGAAGAGGTTTTCTCCAACCTCTTCGTGATCGCCCTTGAAACCAGTTTGCCGCAGGATTTGTTCCGTCGCGCAGCAAACCTGTTGACCAGCCCGAGCGGCAGTCTGTCGGAAATTCAGCCCAAATTGGGGCGCTGCCATTATTAAATTCAAAGTATTGATTTTATTGAGAAATATTGTGGCCGCGAGTTGCGGAACTTATCCTGAGGCGGCGTCCTTTGCCGCCAAAGGGTGGATAGCCTAGAAATCCGGGGAATTGTCGGGGTAACGTGGTGGCAGAAGGTGCCTTGACGTGTTTATGGCTGGCAATCCAACGGATTTCTGCCCCACATTGGCGGCGGCCTCCGCCAGTTCTTGCTCAACCGAATCAAGCGTGGCGCGGTCCATGTCGATGTCACGCTTCAGCTGCATCAGGCGTTCAGCCCAGGCATCAGTGAGTTGTTCGGCGGGTGTCGTCGAGAGCGCCGCCAGTTCATCCTCGGCTTCACGGAATTCCAGCATG
>JANMFA010000125.1:0-1560 GCA_031377545.1 Hyphomicrobiales bacterium
CAAGTCCGACATCGGCATCCCTGCGCTCTCCGAACCCGAAACGATGCGGCACTTCGTGCGGCTCAGCCAGAAGAACTTCGGCATCGACACCGGGCTGTTCTCGCTGGGTTCCTGCACCATGAAGCACAACCCGCGATTGAACGAGCGCATGGCCCGCCTGCCCGGCTTCGCGGATATCCACCCGTTGCAGCCGACCTCCACAGTGCCCGGCGCGCTGGAGCTGATCGATCTTCTGGCGCATTGGCTGAAGACGCTGACCGGCATGGGCGCGGTCGCCATGTCGCCCAAGGCCGGCGCACACGGCGAACTCTGCGGCATGATGGCGATCAAGGCGGCGATTGCGGCCAAGGGCGAAGGCAAGACCCGCAATGTCGTGCTGGTGCCGATTTCGGCCCACGGCACCAATCCGGCAACGGCAGCGCTGATCGGCTTCACCGTGAAGGAGATCCCGGCGGATGACGACGGCACCGTGCATGTCGATGAGGTCAAGAAGCTGCTTGGTCCTGACGTGGCCGCGATCATGCTGACCAACCCCAACACGTGCGGCATCTTCGAGAAGCAGATCATCGAAATCGCCAGGGCGATGCATGACGCGGGGGCGTATTTCTATTGCGACGGCGCGAACTACAACGCCATCGCGGGCAAGGTGCGTCCGGGCGATCTGGGCATCGACGCCATGCACATCAACCTGCACAAGACCTTCTCGACGCCCCACGGCGGCGGCGGTCCGGGTTCGGGTCCCGTGGTGCTGTCGGAGCGGCTGGCGCCCTATGCGCCGGTTCCGTTCGTGCGCATGGTCGGCAAGAAAGCCGTGCTGGTGGAGGATGCGCGCAAGGCAGGCAAAGGCATGAAACCGTTCGGCCGCATGACGGCGTTCCAGGGACAGATGGGCATGTTCGTGCGGGCCCTGGCCTACATGCTCAGCCACGGCGCGGATGGCATAAGGCAGGCGTCGGAAGATGCGGTGCTCAACGCCAACTACATCAAGGCGGGCCTGAAGGATCTGCTGTCGCTGCCCTTCGGCGATCAGCCCTGCATGCACGAGGCTTTGTTCGACGATGCCTGGCTCAAGGACACCGGCATCACCACGCTGGATTTCGCCAAGGCGATGATCGACGAGGGCTATCACCCCATGACGATGTATTTCCCGCTCGTCGTCCATGGCGCAATGCTGGTGGAGCCGACGGAGAGCGAGAGCAAGGCCTCGCTCGATCTGTTCATCGCCACGTTGCGTGATCTGGCGATCGCCGCGAAGAAGGGTGACACGGAGCGCTTCACCGGAGCGCCGTATCACGCGCCAAGGCGGCGGCTGGATGAGACACGCGCAGCCAGAGCGCCGATCCTCAAGTGGTCACCACCTGCGCCCGTGGCGGAAGCGGCGGAGTGATGTGCTTCTAACCCTTCTCCCTCGCGAGAAGGTGCCCCGTCCTTGCGGGGCGGATGAGGGCGAATCCCGGACATTGGGATTCACCCTCATCCGTCTGCCAATGCAGACAAATTTATGCAGTCTGCAAAATTTGCTGCGGGCAGCCACCTTCCCCCAAGGGGGAAGGATAAACC
>JANMFA010000167.1:0-1656 GCA_031377545.1 Hyphomicrobiales bacterium
GGCCCGCCATCCGGCTTGACCAGCACGAAGGAGAGAATCGTCGGGCGATCCGTGCGCGGAGAAAGACGCCATTCGACGCCCTCCCGTTCCATGGCGGCAATCAGGCGCGCGCCAAAGGCATCCCTCGAAAGACCCGTCAGCAACGCGGACTTCTGACCAAGCCGCGCAAGCCCGACAGCAACGTTGAATGGCGAACCTGCCGCCTGTCCCTGAAAGGCCATGTCGCCAGCTGTCGTATCCTGAAAGAGGTCGATCACTGCCTCGCCGCAGATCAGAAACATGTCTATCCTCCCGCAGCGATCGCGGCAGCTCTCGCAAGGAGTTCCCGGGCCATGGCGAGATGAAGCCTTTCCACCATGCGACCGGAAAGCGCAATCACGCCACTTCCGGCATTCTCCGGCAGGGCGAAAGCCTCGACGATGGCCTGTGCTTCGGCAATTTCCGTTTCTGTCGGACCGAAGATCGCATTTGCCGATCCAATCTGCCGGGGATGGATCACGGTCTTGCCGTCAAAGCCAAAGGCGCGGCCTTGGCGACACTCCGCGTCGAACCCCCCTTCATCCGCGATCGCGTTGAACACGCCGTCCAGCACGCCAATGCCGTGGGCACGGGCCGCGATGACGCTGGCGGTCAGAACCGGAAGCATCGGGGCACGGCCAGGCTGCCGCGCCATGCCGGTTTCCTTCGCGAGATCATTAAGCCCAAGCACCAGCACACCATCGGGCCCAAGAGCGCCTGCAATGCTGGCGGTATTCAGAACGCCAAGCGGGGTCTCGATCATGGCCCAGACCACGATGGGTGCCGCAGGCTTCTGCAACAGGATCAGCCGACGAAAGGCCCAGATATCCTCGGGCGTTGCCGCTTTGGGCAACAGCAGGGCATGCGGCGCGGCCCTGACGGCGGCTTCGATGTCTGCCTCGTGCCACAGGGTTCCCGCAGCGTTGACGCGGATGACCCGCAGTCCCCGTGCCGGAGGCAATGTTCCAAGCGCGGCCTGTGCCACAGCCTTTGCTTCCGGCGCAACGGAATCCTCAAGGTCGAGGATCACGGCATCTGCGCCGAGGGAATCGGCCTTGGCCACCGCTTTCGCGTTGGCAGCAGGCACATAAAGCGCTGATCGAAGGAGACGGCTGGTCATCTGATCGCACCTTCTGGCATAAGGGCGGTGACGAGACCATGGCGGAGGAGCACTCATCCACTGCGGTCGCGAGGAAAGTGCTGGAGTTTGTGGCAATGTCGACACTTGTGGCAGGCGCAGATGGGTGCCCGCCGGGCTGGGCTGTGGTCCTGAAGGACGTTTCAGGGCGGAAAGCTTCTGAACTGCTGGTTTGTCCGGATATGACCGCGCTTTTGCGGCATTCAAAAGTGCCTGCACTTGTCGCCGTCGATATGCCGATTGGCTTGCCCGAGCACGTTGGTCAGGGCGGTCGGGGACCGGAGGTCGAGCTGCGGGCACTGCTGGGAGACCGCAAGTCCAGCGTTTTTTCGATTCCTGCCCGTTCGGCGGTCTATGCCGAGACATTCGAGGCCGCCTGCGATGCGTCCCTCGCGACATCCGAACCGCCGCGCAAGATTTCGATCCAGGCGTTTCATCTTTTCCCGAAGGTACGCGAACTGGACAGGTTGATACGCGCTGATCTTGGCCTGATCAGCATC
>JANMFA010000128.1:0-4400 GCA_031377545.1 Hyphomicrobiales bacterium
TCGAAAGCCTGATCTGGCTCGAAAGTTTCCTCAAGGGGTACGATGGTGCCCTGATGATGACCTCGCATGACCGGGCGTTCATGAACCGCATCGTCAACCGCATTGTCGAGATCGATGGCGGCACGCTCACGGCCTATTCCGGCAACTACGACTTCTACGAGCAGCAGCGCGGCATCGCCGAAAAGCAGCAGCAGGCGCAGTTCGAACGTCAGCAGGCCATGCTTGCGAAGGAGATCAATTTCATCGAACGCTTCAAGGCTCGCGCCAGCCATGCCGCGCAGGTCCAGAGCCGGGTGAAAAAGCTCGAGAAGATTGACCGTGTGGAGCCGCCGAAGCGCAGGCAGACCGTCATGTTCGAGTTCCTGCCCGCGCCACGCTCCGGCGATGACGTGGCCAGTCTGAAGAACGTCCACAAGAGCTATGGCAGCCGCAGCATCTACGGCGGACTGGATTTCAGCGTGCGCCGCCGTGAGCGCTGGTGCGTCATGGGCGTGAACGGCGCGGGGAAGTCGACGCTGCTGAAGCTGGTGGCAGGGGTGGCGGATCCCGATGACGGAACGGTTGCCGTGGGTGCCAGCGTCAGAATGGGCTATTTTGCCCAGCATTCCATGGAATTGCTCGATGGTGATCGCACCGTGTTCCAGTGGCTGGAGGACAGTTTTCCGCAGGCGGGGCAGGGGTCGCTGAGGGCGCTGGCGGGATGCTTCGGCTTTTCCGGTGATGATGTCGAAAAACGCTGCCGGGTGTTGTCCGGTGGCGAAAAGGCCCGCCTCGTGATGGCCCACATGCTCTATGATCCACCCAATTTCCTGGTGCTGGACGAGCCGACCAACCACCTCGACATGGCGACCAAGGATATGCTGATCAAGGCGCTGGCGGATTATGAGGGGACCATGCTGTTCGTGTCCCACGACCGGCACTTTCTGGCTGCGCTTTCCAACCGTGTGCTGGAGGTGACGCCGGAGGGCGTGCATACGTACGGCGGCGGCTACACGGAATATGTCGCGAGCACAGGGCAGGAAGCGCCTGGCCTGCGCGGGTGAGGCCGAGAAAAGGCTTGTGTGCAGGTTTCTACCAGTGACGCTGGCGATGGAATGGCGCTATTTGATGATCTGCCAGGGTGGCCAATCAGGTCTCCGGCCTGTCTGGGCGGATGGCGCGAATGGGCAGGACCGACGATCGTGACGCACACAGCCACCTATCCCGCCCCATCCGCAGTTCTCGAGCTTCTGAAGCCCATCACCTGGTTTCCACCGATGTGGGCTTTCGCCTGCGGGGTCGTGTCGTCCGGCGTCTCGATCACGGCGAACTGGCACATTGCCCTTGTCGGCATCATCCTGGCCGGACCGCTGGTTTGCGCCATGAGCCAGGCCATCAACGACTGGCATGACCGCCATGTCGACGCGATCAACGAACCGCACAGGCCGATTCCGTCGGGCCGGATTCCCGGCAAATGGGGGCTTTACATTGCGATCATCTGGACCGGACTGTCGCTCGCCGTTGCCGCCACCCTGGGGCAATGGGTATTCATTGCGGCGGTGATCGGCCTGTTCCTCGCCTGGGCCTACTCGGCGCCGCCGCTGCGCCTGAAGCAGAATGGATGGCTCGGCAATGCCGCCTGCGGCTTCTCCTATGAGGGGCTGGCCTGGGTGACGGGCTGCGCAGTGATGCTGGGCGGAGCGTTGCCGCCCACGCCGGTCCTGATCCTGGCATTCCTCTACAGCCTTGGCGCCCATGGCATCATGACGCTGAACGACTTCAAGGCGATCAGGGGTGACCGGGAGACGGGCATCAACTCGCTGCCGGTTCTCCTGGGAGCGGACGGCGCAGCCAGGGCGGCCTGCGTGATCATGGCGGTGCCGCAGATCGCCGTGATTGGCCTGTTGCTTTCCTGGGGCCAGCCGATCCCTGCGGCAATCGTTGCTGGGTTTCTGGCGGCCCAGCTGGCGATGATGGGGCGCTTCCTGAAATCGCCGGTCGAAAAGGCGCTCTGGTACAGCGGATTTGGCGTGCCCCTGTTCGTGTTCGGCATGATGGCGAGCGCCTTCGCCGTGCGGCATGGACCGCCGCTGCTATAGCCCCGCCGCCCTGGTCAGGTTCACCCTGAAGCGCTCCCTCCGGCGCTGATACTTCCGGGTCATCTCGACCGAGGCATGGCCGAGCTGGCGCTGGGCGTCGGCTTCGCTGATCTCGGCGGAGGAGGCGAGACCCGCGCGCAGCGAGTGCCCGCCGAACAGGGCTTTGCGCTCGGCTTCGGGCAGGTCGGAACGCACGCCGGCCTTCATGGCGGTCGACTGGACCAGCCGCGCCACATGCTTATCGTCGAGGCGCTCGGAGCCAACGCCGGTGTTTTTCTCGCGCACACGGCGGAAGACGGGGCCAGTGGCGATGCGGGCGAGCTTCAGCCAGAGGTCCAGCGCCGCAACTGGGCAGCTCCGATCCGATGAACCACGGCCGATCTCGACCTGACGCCAGCCGGTCTTGCCACGGATCGTGAGCAGGGCGCCGTCCTCCAGAATCTCGATCCAGCCGCCGGTTTCCGGCGTCTGTTCCGGCCCGCAATCCAGCCCGGTGATCTCGGAGCGGCGCAGGCCGCCGGCAAAGCCGACGAGCAGGATGGCGCGGTCGCGGTAGCCCCTCAGATTGTTCGGCAGCGTGGCGCACATCGCGAGAATGTCCTCGGCGAAGAGCGCTTCCTTCTGTTTGGGCGGGCGCGCGTGTTGGCGGCGGATGCCGGCCATGACGTCGATGATGTGCCGGTCCTGGCGGGGGAGGGGAGTGCCTGCCGTGCGGTAGGTCGTGGTGATCGCTGCAAGACGCCGTTCGATGCTGGACACCGCGGCTTTCGGCACGCCCTCACCGGAGGCAGAGGCTGCGAGGTAGAGACCGATGACTTCCGGACTGGGTTCCGCCGCATCAATCCCCTTGCGCCGACACCAGCGCGCGAATCCGGCCCAGTCCGAGGCATAGGCTTTCTGCGTGTTGGTGCTGGAACGCGCAGCGGCGTAGCCGCGTGCGGTCTCGGCCAAACGGGCAAGGGCAGGGGAGGGCAACCGACCCGACATCTCTGGCGTCGATGGACGCCGTGCGATCTGCGATTGTCCGGTCTCTCCGCGATAAGAGGGCGGATTTTCGGGGTCCGGGGCGGGGGAATCAGCCATGTCGGAAGCCTATCCCAAGAACTCCCGATAAGGCAAACTTATGGGACATGGAAAGAGGAAGGCAGTCGCGGCGCTTTTATCGCATTAGGTACTTTTTAACGCCGTCTTTGTTCCGCCATTGAGGTCCCCTACCGGCAGCAGCTGGCCGGTAGGAGACTACAACCTTTATCAGTTAGCAAATCATCGATCCTCGCGGATTGGCACATGGCCTGCTGTGCTCAAAGATATCGCAGCGCCGCTGGTGATTTTGGGTCATGATGGCCATGGCGGAGAGAATGCGATGAAAAAGTCGCCACAAACCGAGCCGCAGTACCAAATTGCGAGGAATGGGTCTGATCGGAACTAAGCGGCGATCCGTTCCCTTGCCGCTCCCGATTGTGGCTCAGAGACGGCGTCAGCCATTGTCTCGGATAATCGGGCCAGCTCTGGCTCAACCATCATGAACGCGGCGACTATGTCAGAATCGAAGTGCTTACCTGCTCCATCAACAATAATCTGGCGTGCGGTCTCTCGGTCGACGGCCGGCTTGTAGACGCGCTGGGTACGCAATGCGTCATAGACATCGGCAACCGCCATGAGACGCGCGGAGAGCGGTATGTTGTCGGCGCTCAGACCGCACGGATAGCCTGATCCGTCGAATTTCTCATGATGGCCTGCCACGATTTCGCGAGCAATGACGATGAATGGCGTTTCTCCGGCTTCGGCGATGATGGCATCGATGACACGCACGCCCTCCGAAACGTGGGTCTGCATCACGGCAAACTCGTCGTCAGTGAGTTTGCCGGGTTTGAGAAGGATTGCGTCTGAAACGGCCACTTTCCCAATGTCATGGAGTGGCGCGGCCGCAACAAGGAGCATGATGACTTCCGGCGTAAGCACCGCAGTGTAGCGCGGGTTCTTTGCCAATGTGACCGCGAGCAGCTCAATGTAGCTCTGCGTCCTCGCCAGATGCTGACCCGTTTCATTGTCGCGTGCTCCCGCGAGACCGATCAAACCACGGAGCATCGCGGCGTTCGACCTAGTGCGTTGGCGCTCTGATGCTTGAAGGGCGTCCAGCATCCGATTGATGCGCGTCGAAACCATTCCCATTTCGTCTCGCATTCCAATGCGAGCACGGCCGAAAGCGCCGCCCACCAAATCATCGTCAGCGATCCATCAGAGGACCGCTGTTCGTGGCTGATATCCCGCCGTCCCAACTCCTGTCAAGTAGCGCATATCGGTCGTTTGGTCCGAATTCTG
>JANMFA010000293.1:0-5484 GCA_031377545.1 Hyphomicrobiales bacterium
TGCCGAAGGCGATGGTGGCCGCCGCCGCCTTCTCGTCCAGCGCCGGTTCTTCAGTGATGTCACCCGTCGGGAACTCGAGGGCGAGGTCAAAGACCTTCAGCCCGATATCGAAGGTGGCGCAGATCTGGTTGACCGCCGCGCCTCCCGCCGTGAAATTCTCCATCATCTGGCGCGTCACCTCCTGGGGAAAGGGCGAGACGCCCTGCTTCACCACACCGTGGTTGGCGGCAAAGATTGCCACCAGTGGCCGTGTGACAGCCGGGCGGGGTTTGCCCTGCCACCCTGCGATGAAAGCCGCGATCTCCTCCAGCCGACCAAGCGCGCCAGCCGGTTTGGTCAGAACCGCATCACGCGCCACAACCGCCGCCATCGCCGCCTGATCGGGGCCGCGCATCATGCCAATCAGGGCGCGGACATCGTCGAAGGGCAGACCGGTGGCGGACATGGAGCGGAAACCTGGCGTGTGTTGACAAACCGGGCGGAAAGACAGCCGGACAGTCGTCTTGAGGGAGCAAGCCTGTTAGACGGAATGTCGAGCACTGGAAAGATGATCCTTGGACCAAACCCGCCACCCCGATGTCGCAGCGCAGACCGCCACTCTCGCGGGCTGGCGCGCTGTTCTGCGGGATCTCGCGCAGATGGTGAGGTTTTACTCCCGCCTTCCGCTCCCGCGCCTTCCATTCGAGTCGGATGCCCACGCGAGCCCGGATTTCACGCAAGCGCCACGCATGCTGCCCTTCGCTTCACTGGTGATCGGACTGCCGTCCGCGCTCACGGCGGTTCTGGCCGCAGGCCTCGGGCTTCCGCCTCTGGTGGCAGCAGCCCTTGCCGTGGCCGTTGCGGTGCTGGCTTGCGGCGCATTCCACGAGGACGGCCTCGCTGACACCTTCGACGGCCTTGGCGGCGGCTGGACGCCGGAACGCCGCCTGGAAATCATGAAGGACAGCCGCATCGGCTCCTATGGCGGCGCGGCACTGGTGCTGGCGCTGATCCTGCGGGTCGCAGTGATCGCAGCGCTGATCGACGAGATGAGCCTTCCCGCGCTGCTGCTGGTGATTCTCGCGGCAGCGTCGGTTTCGCGGACCGTCGCGCTGATGCCCATCGTCTTGTTGCCGCCGGCACGGGCGGACGGGTATTCCTCGACAGTTGGTCGGCCCACCATGCCGCTTTTCGGTCTGATCACGGGCCTGTCGCTTGCCATTGCCGTTGTGCTGACCGGCATCGCTGGGCTTTCAATTTCGGGCGTCGTTCTTGGCCTGGCTTTGGCGCTGGCCCTGTCGGCCGCGATGACCCTGTGGTCGCGGCAGGCGATCAAGGGCCAGACCGGCGACATTGCCGGAGCCTGCCAGCAGTTTTCCGAGATTGCATTCTGTCTCGGCCTCCTTATCACGGTGTGACATGAGTGCTGTTTCCTCCCCTTGCGTGAAGATCTGCATCGTCGATCCCCGATCCGGGATCTGCACGGGCTGCGGGCGTACGCTTGCTGAAATTGGCAACTGGCTGCGTTTTTCGGAATCCGAACGCCTCAAAGTTGCCGCACAGCTCGCGGACAGACTGCTCGGTCTCCAGAAGCGCGAGTCTGCCTAGATGCTTCCCGTCCTGATCATTGGTCTCGCCATTGCCATCGCCCTTTTCGCCACGCTGGCGGGAACGGACAAACCGCTCGGCCTCGATCTTGAAACCACCATGCCGTTTGTCGGTGCCGTGCTGATGGCGCTCGCCGTCGGTGCAGGTGCCATCGGCAACTTCCGCGGCCAGATGAGCGAAGGCCTGAAGGCCGTGTTCACCTGGCTGGTCATCGGCTTTGTGATCGTGGCGGGCTATGCCTATCGCTTCGAGCTGGCCGCTGTCGGCAACCGCGTCGTCGGTGCGGTGGTGCCCGGCGTCATGCTGTTTGGCGCAGGTGGCGAGGTGAGTGTGTCGCGTGGCGCTGACGGGCAATTCCACTTCAGTTCCATTGCCAACGGGCGCACCATGCGGATGATGTTCGACACGGGAGCATCCAGCGTGGTGCTGACCCATGAGGACGCAGCATCCCTTGGCCTGAAACTCGACGATGCGGATTTCACGATCACCGTGCGCACGGCCAATGGCACGACACGGGCCGCTTCGGTTACGCTGAAGAGCTTGGAAATCGGCGGCATCCGGGAAGACAATGTTCGGGCCATGGTGGCGCAGCCCGGACGCTTGAGCGAAAACCTGCTGGGCATGACATTTCTGGAACGGCTGTCCTCCTACGAGGTGCGCGGCGACCAGCTGACACTTCGGGGTCGTGGCCGATAGTCAGCCAACCGTTCCAGGCATGGCTTCCAGCCGCATCATTGTTGCCGTGATGATCGCCACCGTCGACGGCTTGTCGCCGTCAAACGCGATCACCTCGCCCTGCGTCACGGTCAGCATGCGCCCCGCCTTGACGACGCGCCCCTCCGCGATGAAGCGATCCCCCTTCGCTGGAGACATCAGATTGACCTTGAACTCCACGGTCAGCACCGCGGAACCCTCGGGCATCATCGAGAATGCCGCATAGCCGCAGGCACTGTCGACGATGGTCGTGATCACGCCGGCATGCAGGAAGCCATGCTGCTGGCAGATATGTTTCGCGTAGGGAAGCGCGATGACCGCCCTGCCCTTTTCCACCGTTTCCAGTGTCGCGCCGATGGTCGCCATGATGGTCTGGCGGGTGAAGCTGTCACGGATCAGAGTCTCAAGGTCGCTCATGCCGCAATGGTTTCCTCGCGGCGCGCGATCGCGCCCCTGACGATGGCGATGGCGGCATCATATTCCGCCAGTCCGGCACCGGATTTCAGACCGTCCGTCGACAGATAGCGCCGATAGAGCCGTGCGCCGGGCTGGCCGGGGAAAAGCCCCAGCAGATGCTTGGTGATGCTGTGCAGCCGCACACCCTTCGCCAGTTGCTCCGCCACATAGGGCCTGAACGCTTCCAGCGCCTCGAAGGCATCCGCGACCGGTGCCGGGTCGCCAAAAAGGTTCGCGTCCACGCCAATCAGAAGCTCAGGGTTCTGGTAGGCCGCACGCCCGAGCATCACGCCATCCATGACCTTGAGCTGCCCCGCACTCTCGGCCAGCGTCGCAATCCCGCCATTGATGGCGATGGGCGCGTTTGGAAGCGCCTGCTTCAGGCGATGCACCAGCGCATAGTCCAACGGCGGCACCTCGCGGTTTTCCTTGGGCGACAGTCCCTGCAGCCAGGCCTTGCGGGCATGCACGAAAAGCGCATCGCTACCCGCGGCAATCACCTTTTCTGCCAGCCCGAACAAGGCCGCTTCCGGGGCCTGATCATCAACGCCGATGCGGCATTTGACCGTGACAGGAACGCTGACCACCGCCTTCATTGCCGCCACGCAATCCGCCACGAGATCAGGCTCACGCATCAGGCAAGCGCCGAAGTGCCCGCCCTGCACCCGGTCCGATGGGCAGCCGCAGTTGAGATTGATCTCGATGTAACCCTCATCCGCGCAAATCCGCGCGGCCTCCGCCAGTTTCGCAGGCTCCGAACCACCAAGTTGCACCGCCACCGGATGCTCATGCGCACCAAAACCGATGATCCGGTCGCGATCACCATGGATCACCGCGCCCGGCGTCACCATTTCGGTATAGAGTCGCGCGCGGCGCGACAGGATGCGGTGGAACGAGCGGCAATGCCGGTCGGTCCAGTCCATCATCGGCGCGACCGAAAAGCGGATGTCGCTGGGGGTGAGAACGGTGGTCATACGGCTGAGTTAGCGACTGATGCCGAGAATTGCAAAAAATGACCTTGCTCAACAAATATGTTTTTGGTTACACACATGACATGTGTAACCAAAAAATATTTTGTTGAACACGCCATGTCAGTCAGACATCACACCACCATCGCGCATGCAGCCTATCATGATCTGCTCAGTTCGCTCAGGGACGAAGCTGTCGCAGAACTCCGGGGAACGCCCACACGCAGGCTTCGCGGAGAAAAGGCATACTGGTACGACAGCTATCGTGTTGGGGCATCTGTCCGTCACGCCTACATCGGCGAAGACAGCGATGAATTGCGCAAGAGACTCGCTCAACTCGATGACCTGAAGGCAAAAAGGGAAGAAAGGCGCTCTAACCGCACGCGTCTCATCCGCATCCTTCGCGCAGAAGGCTTTCTCAATATCCCCGGCGGCACAGGCAGCCTTTTGTCAGGCCTCGCCAACGCAGGCGTTTTCCGGCTGGGTGGAACAGTCGTCGGAACGCACGCATTCCTGCTCTACGAAGGAGAGCTCGGTATCCGCTACCGTTTCGATGAGGCGGCGCAGACCAACGACCTCGACATCGCCAGCATTGAAAGACTGTCACTGGCGCTTGATGATGTTGTTTCAGAAAAGCTGCACAAAGTCCTCTCGGACTTTACGTTCGAAGCCAAACCCTCTCTCGACCGCGACAAGACATGGCGGTGGAAGCAAACACGCAGCGAGACCTTGGTAGAGTTTCTGACACCTTCATTCGAAGAAACTGAGGGACTGCGCCCTCTCGCTGCGCTTGGCGTTCATGCGCAATCGCTGCACTACCTTAACTACCTTATTGCCGAACCGATCACAGCTGCCGTTCCCTATCGCAGCGGTGTTCTGGTGCAGATCCCCCGCCCTGAGCGCTTTGCGATTCACAAATTGATCGTGTCTGATCGCAGACGTGAGGGATCGGACAGCATGAAGGCACGCAAGGATCGCCTGCAGGCGCAATTCATTATTGCCGCGCTGGCGGAAGACCGACCGGACGAACTGCGCGAAGCCTATCATGAGGCGATGGAGCGTGGTCCCCGCTGGCGCATGCGATTGGAAGCGGGCATCGCCAAAAGTCCTGCAGTCGCAGACCTCCTTCGCGGCATCGGCGCAATCACCCCACGATCGACCACAGGAACCTGAGGCTGACCACCACCATGAAGATGCCGAAGCCGATCTCCAGCTTCCGCTTGGGCAGCCGGTGGGCGAGCCTGGCACCATAAGGCGCAAAAAAGGAGCTGGTCGGCGCGATCAGCAGCAGGCCGATCAGCGAGACAAAGCCGATGGAGAGCGGCGGCAACGCCGCCATCTTCGGCCAGCCCGCCAGCATGTAGCCGATGGCACCGGGAATCGACACGAGGATGCCCAGGCCGGCAGAGGTCGCGATCGCATTGTGGATGGGCTTGCCATAGGCCGTGAGAAACACGTTCGAAAGCTGCCCGCCACCGATGCCCATCAGCGAAGACAGGAGGCCAATCAGGCTGCCGTAGATGCGCATCGGCAGGCCGGTCGGCACAACATCGCCGATCCGCCACTTGTCGCCACCGAAGAAGAGTTTGGCGGCCGTGAGCGTCGCCACGGCGATGAAAACGATCTTGAACAGGCTTGGCGGCGCATAGCGCGCAACATAGGCGCCCAGAAACACACCCAGGACCACAGGTACGGCCCAGAGCTTCAGCACCTCCATATCCACCGCACCCTTGGCATAATGGGCGCGAAAGGACTGGAT
>JANMFA010000433.1:0-5236 GCA_031377545.1 Hyphomicrobiales bacterium
GCGCCATGCGCCGCAGCAGCTCGCGCTCCTGCGGCACCGGGACGAGATAGCCACCATCCGGACCGGAGCCTGAGGACAAGGCCTTCTCCTCCAGCTGCTTCAGTCCCTGCGCGTCGCCCGTCCGCACATAGGCCTCGAACGCGGCCTTGTGCTCGCGGGCCGCAGGCTCCAGTCCGTCCGCCTTGATCTCGCCCAGCGAGGGGCGGCGCGCCTTCAGCGCCATCTGGTCAAGCCGGGCCTTCGTCTGATCGAGCGAACGGTCGATACGTGCCAGCTTCTCGTCAGTCAGGACATCGGCGGACAGCCGTGTCTCGATCTGGCCGAGCCGGTCATCGTTGGTTTCGCGGAACGCCTCGAAGGCGCGCGAAAAGTCTTCGAAGGCCTGGGTCACGTCCGGACCGGTGGCCTTGGTTTCAAGGGAAGTATCAGTCATCAGCAGTTCCTTCTGGCTGGTGGAAAACACGTCAGGGACAGGGCGCGAGCTGCGCCGCCGACCGGCGGATCGCTGCGGCGAGCGCCGGATTGTCCGGTGTCCGCCGTTGCCGCTTCACGGCAGAGACACGGGCACCGGGCAGCATCGGAAAGGTAACGATCGACACCTCCCAGAGATCGAGCTTTTCAAGGCTGCGGATGCCAGTCGCGGCATCCTTGCGGGAGCGCTCCGTGCGAAAACCGATGGACAGGCCATCAACCGCGCCGGAACGCATCAGGGCGTGCACCTCGCGCGCTTTGGCGACGGCCAGATCAAGCTGGCCACGCACCTTCAGACCGTGCCCGTCCTCCCGGATCTCCTGCCAGATGCCCAGCGGATGAGCGGGATCATGCTGCCACAGCAGCTTGATGGCTTGCGGCGCCTTGCGCGCGAGACAATCCCGGAACGCGCCCGGCGACACCCTGTCCCGGCCCAGATCGACAACACCGAACAGTGATGCGTAGCCTTCGAACGTGCCATCGACCGAGACCTTGGCGAGCGGTGCACCGGCAAACTTGACCTCGCGGGCCACATCGACCGGGCAAGTGGAATGCGCGCTCCGGCTCATGGCGCGCTCCGGTCGGCAGATTTGCCGAGGCCCGGCGGATCGCGCTTTTCCAGCCGCTTCAGCACATGAAAAAAGCGGCGAAAGATACTCGCCGCTTTCACATCCTCCGACTTCATTTCCGGTGCCGGGTCCGGGCCGCGGCCGGAAAGGCGCAGCAGGCTGCGCGCTCCGGCCCTGTGAAGCAGACTCATGGCTCGTCATCCTCGTGATTGCGGTTGAAACGGGAGAGTTCGTGCAGGAAGTCCTGCATGAAACGCTCTGTGCGCCGGGCCGCAGCGGCGGCCTCTGAAAGGCCCGACCACACCAGCGTCGAGGCACCCAGTGCCCAGATCAGCAGGGCCAGATGGCCGATGTCGGCGTGGTGCACGAAAGCCGTGAACAGGCTGTCCTGCATGCTCGTCATGGTGCGCCGCTCCTCTCTTGCGGTTGTGCCATGGGGCCGAAGCCAAGTGCTGCGCGCTTCTCGTCCACGGTCAGGAAGTCTGCGGCAGTGATGGCCCTCCACAGGGGTTCGCGGGTGTCGTTCAACGCATCGACGCCGTCGAAATCCGGCGTCAGCGTGATCGCCTCGCCAAGATGCTGCGACAGCCAGAGCGACAGGCTCTGCGCCGTCTTTCTGACCAGCGGCGAGACGCATTGCCGCCAGAACACGCGATTGGCTTCGGCGTAATTCGCATGCGTGCTGTCACCGGCCAGCCCCAGCACCAGAGGCGGAACCCCGAAAGCGAGCGCGATTTCCCGCGCCGCCACATTCTTCAGTTCGATGAAATCCATGTCCTTGGGCGAGAGCGACAGCGGCTTCCAGTCGAGCCCGCCCTCCAGCAGCAGGGGCCGCCCGGCATTGGCCGCGCCCTGGAAGCCCTCCTCCAGTTCGCGCTTCAGCCGGTCGTATTGCTCCTCGCTCATGTTCGCGCCCTCGGCGGCATAGACCAGCGCGCCGGATGGCCGTGCGGCATTGTCGAGGAAGGCCTTGTTCCAGCGGCTCGCCTCGTTGTGGATGTCGATGGCGGTTGCTGCCGCCTCCATGGCCGAGAGGCCGTAATGATCGTCGACGGGATGCGCCAATGTCAGGTGCAGGATGGGCGAAGCGCCCTCCCCCGCCTGAAAGCGCACGGCACGACCGCCGACGGTATATTCGTAGGCCTCGGGCCAGCCATCTGCTCCCGGCACGACCCGCATCCGGTCGGAGCGCAGCACATGCAATTCGCGCGGGCTCTCGTCGAGGACAACACATTCGACATAGGCATTGCCCGACAGGATGAGTTGCAGGAACAACGCCTCCAGCAAAGCAGGCCCCGCCTGACGCGGATTGGGCGCGGCCATGATCGCTGCCGCGCGCTGCGCCAGATCCTTGTCCGGTCCGCCAGCATCCAGCGGCACGGAAGCCGCCGCCTCGGCGACCAGCCGCACCGAGCGATGCGCGATGGGGTTCGTCATGAACCCTTCGCGTGCAAATCCCGCATAATCACGTGGCGTCCACACGGGGCGTCCCTGCGATGACAGAGCGATCAGCGGGCCGGCCCGCGATGCCTTGGTGTCAGCGGGACGTGCAGAGGCATTCCCCAGAGCGAAAGCGCTCCGCAGGCGGGAGAGAATGGTGGGCATGAAATCTCCTTTCCTTCTCCCCTTGCGGGAGAAGGTGCCATCGCGTCAGCGACGACAGGTGAGGGGTATTGCGAAGCAAATCTTCGATGTTGCACCAGATGGAAGCGATGAAAGGGCGCGCTCCGCGCTACCCCTCATCCGGTCGCAATCCGGCGACCACCTTCTCCCGCAAGGGGAGAAGGAACAAACTTACAACCCCCGCACTCTCGGCCGCCCCCGTTCCGGCTCGGAGAGCGCCGTCAGCGCCCAGACCAGCGCATCCAGCCGGTCCGGCGAACGCCCGTCGGGCAATCCGTCCGGACCGAAGAGGCACATCTCATCCTCCAGCGCGGGAAACCGCCCGGCGTGGCGCACACGGCCCTGTGCATAGAGCGCTGCGATGGGTTCGGCCCTCAGGTGCTTGCCGCGCGAGGCCCGCACCTTGGTGATGGGCAAGACAGGATCGATGTGCCGGAGCACGCTCTCCACCATGTCACCACCCTGGTTGATTTCGGCCACGATCTGATCAGCCTCCAGCGACCGGAACAGCTCCACCGCAGCCGCCGCCCATTGCTCGGGCCGGGCGCTGTCGACGCTGGCATCGGCCAGCACGGCAAAGCTGCCGTCCTCGCGTCGGGCGGCTGCAACGATGCCGCAGCAGGAGGTGGATCCCGATCCCGCAGGAGGGTCCACTGCCACGACGATCCGCTTCAGCGTTTCCTTGGCAGGCAGCCCGATCACCAGCCGCTCGATCTGCGCCCGGCTCCAGAAGGCGTCGCTGCGCTCTTCCACGAACTCGCCATCCAGTTCCTGCCGTCCCAGCCGCGTCCCGGCGTAGCGGCTCACCACTTCGTCCAGAAAGGCCGGTGCGAGGTTGTAGGCATTGGCCGCCGTGGGTGCCCGTGTCAGCGCGGTACGCGCATCGGCCGCCAGCCGTTTCAGCAGCGGTGTCGGCCTGGGCGTCGTCGTCACGATTTCGCGCGGTCGCTTGCCCAGCCGCAGGGCGAATTGCAGATTGTCCCAGGCCGCCTCGGCGTTCTTCCATTTCGCCAGTTCGTCACACCATGCCGCATCGAATTGCGGCCCGCGCAAACTCTCCGGCTCTTCCGCCGAGAAGCACTGCGCGATCGCCCCGTTGGGCCAGGTCAGGCGTCGCCGTCCGATCTCGAAGCTTGGCCGCTCATGCCGCATGTGCACGGCCATCAGGCCGGAGACTCCATCGATCATCACCTCGCGCACATCAGCGAAGGTTTCGCCCACAAGCGCTATGCGGCCCACCGGGTCAACACCCGCTGTCCTGTCGCCAAGGGCAATGCTGCGGATCCATTCCGCTCCCGTGCGGGTCTTGCCGGCACCGCGGCCGCCCAGCACAAGCCAGACCGTCCAGTCGATCCCCGCTTGCGACAGCGCGGGCGGAAACTGATCCGCCCGCGCCCACAATCTCCAGTCCGCGTGGATCCGTTTGATCTGGGATCGCGACAGCGACGCCAGAAAATCCACAAGGTCCCTGTCCGCGTCCTCAGACCTCCTGCGCTCTTGCGCGATCGATCGAGAGCTTGCGCAGGCGTTCGCCAAGGGCTTCGCGCAACTGGTCGATGTCGTCAGGGGCAGCATCGTCATCGTCCTCCTGCGCCTGGGAATCCACGGCTGTCAGCTCGCGCAAGGTCTTGGCCAGCACCGAAAGCACGCGCGCGTCGCGCTCGGCATCAGCCGCCGGACGCGGACCGGTCGCGATCCGTGCCTCGACTTCAGCCGCCTGCAACTCCGCCGCACGCCACAACCGGGCCGTCAGAGCTGATCTCGGATCGATCGTTGATTGATTGGTTGCGCACTCCGCCATCTGAGCCTCCTTCGTCGCTACACCGACGGGGACCCACACTGGTAACGCCACTCCCTGTCCCGCCGGTCACAATTCTTGAGCGTGAAGGAACCCTAGCGGAGGAGCGTTACGATGTCAAGGATTATTTTCCTAATAAAAATCGGGGTATTTCTTTAAACGTCGGTAATTGCACGCGCGCCACGCCTGGGCAGGCTGTTGGGCCATTGCCGGATACGGTCCTGCATCTGCTCGACCGTGACGTCATCCTCGCTGGCAAAAACCCTGTTCATCACCGAGGCACCCGATTCGACGACCGTTTCCGGTCGGCCCGAAACAAGCGGATGCCAGGCGGCCAGGCCACGTCCTTCATGCACCCTGCGATAGGCACAACTGGGCGGAAGCCATGGCAAACTGCGCACTTGCTGTGGCGTCAGCGTGATACAATCGGGCACGACGGTCGCACGGTTGGGATAATCCCGGCACTTGCAGGTTCCTGCATCGAAGAGGCGGCAAGCGACATCCGTGTGGTGGAGTTCACCGGTGTCTTCATCCTCGAGCTTGACGAGGCAGCAGCGCCCGCATCCGTCGCACAGGCTCTCCCACTCCTGCGGCGACATCTCGTCGAGGGATTTGGTTTCCCAGAAGGGAGCTGCAGCGGAATTCATTCCGCTGGTGTGGGACAAAGCGCTGCCTGGCGCAACCCCTGAAAGCGCCTATCGCGTGAGCTTCAGCGAAACGAGCTGCTGCGCGATGTTGTTGAAGATGCCGCCGAGCTGCGTGGCGCTGGGCGAGG
>JANMFA010000390.1:0-2438 GCA_031377545.1 Hyphomicrobiales bacterium
AGCAGACACGGCTGATGACGGTGGTGGCGCTGCTGATCTGCCTCCTGATCGCCAGCGTCGTCGCCTATCGCATCGGAATCAGCATCACCCGGCCTGTCGCAGCCATCCGCATCGCCATGCAGAAAATCTCCGAGGGTGGGACGGATCACGCGATCCCTCACACGGGAAGCGCCAACGAAATCGGATCCATGGCGCGATCGGTCCAGGTTTTCCAACAGGCGATGCTGGAACGCCAGCGCCTGACGAGCAGCCAGCTCGAAGACGCGACAGACCGTGCAAACCGAAGCCGCGACCTGACCGAGGCCGTGCGCACCTTTGACGGCGCCATGGCCGGCACAAGGCAAACCCTCACGACATCCTCCGGACAGCTGGCGGCGTTTTCGGTTTCACTGGCCGGCATCTCCAGCAGCCTCGACGGCAATGCCAGGGCTGCCATGGAAGCAGCATCGGGAACGGCGATGAAGAGCACCAGCGTGGCAACGGCCACGGAACAGCTCGCACAGTCCATCGCGGAAATCTCGGTCCAGACGGAACGGGCCAGTTCAGCCGTGCAGAACGCCGTCGCGACCAGCAACGAGTCCCAGGATCGAATGCTGTCCCTGAAAGCACGGGCGGCGGACATCACGTCAATTGTCGAGATCATCAATGCCGTCGCGGCGCAGACCAACCTTCTGGCCCTCAATGCCACCATCGAGGCCGCACGAGCGGGTCAGGCGGGCAAGGGCTTTGCGGTCGTGGCGCAGGAAATCAAGGCGCTCGCAACCCAGACCGCCGGTGCGACAGCCGAGATATCGCGCCAGATCCAGAGCATGCAGCAGGCCGCGACGGAAGGCGCAAACGCCGTGGGCGCGCTGGCTGACACGCTGTCGCTGGTCGAGGAATCCTCCGTAGCTGTCGCCGCTGCCGTGCGCCAGCAGGACCATTCCGTCACAGAAATTGCCCGGATCATGGCTGATCTGAGCGGAGAGGCCGCCATCGCGCAGGACGCTTCATCCCGCACATTCTCGGAAACCGAAGAGGCCAAGTCGATGGCGGAAGCACTCCGCACCCTTTCGGAATCAGTCGAAGAGATTTCGACCCGTTTCCGGGGGGAGGCCGAACGCTTTATGACGGTGGTCAACGCTGCCTGATCCGGGTATTCCTTCGGCGAAGGATGACCCGATGAACGATTTCGCACCACATATCCACTGGCTCCAGTCCGAACGACCCCGCATGCTGGCGCTTCTCGAGATGCTGGTGAACACCGACAGCGGCTCTTACGACAAGGCAGGCGTCGACAGGGTTGGCGCAGCCATCGCGGCGTTTTTCGAAAGCGAAGACATCGCCGGAGAAACATTCCCGCAAGACGCCGCAGGCGACGTGCGACGCTTCCGTGTTTCAGGCCCCGGCAATGCAGCCGTCGTGCTGATGGGCCACATGGACACGGTTTTCCCCAAGGGCGAGGCAGCGCGCCGCCCCTTTGCAATCCGTGAAGGCAAGGCCTACGGGCCCGGCGTCTGCGACATGAAGGCCGGGCTGGTGATCAACGCCTTTGTCATGGCTGCCTTCAAGCGGTTTGGCGGCAACCATGTACCGCTCACAGGCCTTTTCACGAGTGACGAGGAAATCGGCTCTCCCGTCTCGCGCGCCCTCATCGAGCAGACGGCGACGGGTGCCAGGGCGGTGTTGAACGCGGAACCCGGACGCCCTGGCGGTGCTGTGGTGACCGGCCGAAAGGGCGGCATCTTCCTGATCCTCGACGTCATGGGCAAGGCGGCGCATTCGGGTGCCAACCATCAGGACGGACGCAGCGCCATTGGCGCGCTGGCGGCAAAGATCACAGCGCTGCACGCGCTGACGGATTATGATCGCGGCATCACCTGCAATGTCGGCCTTATCAGCGGCGGACAGTCGGTCAACACCGTGGCACCCGAGGCGCGCGCAGAGATTGACCTGCGCTACATCAAGGCAAAAGACCGCGATTTCCTGATGGAGGCGTGCGAGGCTATCGCGGCCACCGAGCACGTCCCGGGCACCCGCGCCTCACTCACCACCAAGGGCGAATTCGTTCCGCTCGAACAGACGCCAGCGAACATGGCCTTGTTCGCAACCTATGCCGTAGCGGCAAGCAGCATGAAGCAGACCGTCACCGGGGAGTTCACCGGGGGGTGTGCTGATTCCGGCTTCACGTCCGCTGTGGGCACGCCGACCCTGTGCGCGACGGGGCCAATTGGCGCACGGGCGCACACGCCGGAGGAGTACATGGAGGTCGAGACGATGATTCCGCGTGCCGAGGCACTGGTGATGACAATTGCGGCGCTCGGCCGGTCGGGGAACTGAGCTCTAGGCTGAATCGACATTCAGCGCATCCAGAGAATTGCGGCGGCGAGTTGCAGGAAGCTCAAGAAGTGGATGGCACGCCGGTCGAAACGTGTTGCGATCCGACGGAAGTGTTTGAG
>JANMFA010000406.1:0-12864 GCA_031377545.1 Hyphomicrobiales bacterium
GGATGAACGCCACTTCCGCTCTGCCGGATCACATGCGCCCCGAGCGCTCCTTCCAGGGTCTGATTCTCACCCTCCAGAATTTCTGGGCGGACAAGGGCTGTGTCATTCTTCAGCCCTACGACATGGAGGTGGGCGCAGGTACGTTTCACCCCGCCACCACACTGCGCGCTCTTGGTCCGAAACCCTGGAACGCCGCCTATGTGCAGCCTTCGCGCCGCCCCAAGGACGGACGCTACGGCGAGAACCCAAACCGGCTTCAGCACTATTACCAGTACCAGGTGATCCTTAAGCCTTCGCCGCCCGACATCCAGGATCTATACCTGCAATCGCTGTTCGCCATCGGGCTCGATCCGAAGGTGCATGACTTCCGGTTTGTCGAGGATGACTGGGAAAGCCCAACGCTGGGTGCGTGGGGTTTGGGCTGGGAATGCTGGTGCGACGGCATGGAGGTCAGCCAGTTCACCTATTTCCAGCAGGTCGCAGGCTTCGAATGCGCGCCTGTTGCGGGCGAGTTGACCTACGGTCTTGAGCGCATCGCGATGTATGTGCAGGACGTCGAGAATGTCTATGATCTCAACTTCAACGGGCGCGAGGGTGCCGAGAAGGTGACCTACGGCGATGTCTTCCTGCAGGCCGAGAAGGAATACAGCCGCCACAACTTCGAGCACTCCGACGCTGAGACACTGTTCCGCCATTTCGACGATGCCGAGCGCCTGTGCCAGAAGTATCTGGCGGCGGGCTGGGATGCCAATGCTGACAGCAACCACCCGAAGCATCTGATGGCGTTGCCCGCCTATGACCAGTGCATCAAGGCGAGCCATGCCTTCAACCTGCTGGATGCGCGCGGTGTGATCTCGGTTACCGACCGCCAGAGCTATATCCTGCGCGTGCGGGAACTCGCCAAGGCCTGCGGAGGCGCGTGGCTGGCGACGGAGGCTGGGGGGGTGGCGGCGTGACAGTTGGGACGATCACTTCCCAGGCGGCTGTCCTGCTGGTGCGCGATCTCCCCGCTTCGGTGGCCTACTGGGTTGAGAAGCTGGGGTTCGAGGCGACGGGCACCTGGGGCGATCCGCCGGAATTTGCGATCCTGAGGCGCAACACGGCCCGCATCATGCTCGGCAAGGCCAAGGCGGATCACGTGATCATTCCGCATTGGAAAGCGCGCGAGGGCCTGTGGAACGCCTATTTCTGGATCGATGATGCGAAGGCGCTGTTTGCCGAACTGTCGGAGCGCGGTGCGATCATTGATTACGGGCTCGAGACGAAAGACTACGGCGTGCTGGAATTCGGAATCCGCGATCTCGACGGGCAGGACATAGGATTCGGAGAGTTGTTGGGATAGCGCACCGCTTTCTTTCTCCCGCAAGGGAAAGAGGAATAGTCTGCTGCTACAAATGGAACGCCCGCTTTGGCTTCAACTCGCCATTCTCACCCTCCACGAGCGCGATCAGCTTGCCGTGCAAAGTCGCATAGGCCTGCCCTAGAACGATAGGCGCATCGCGCCCTCGTAAGATGATGCTCTGGCCGTTCTTCAGGCGCTGCGCATCGTGATTTCCGATCGGGATGGCGGTGAGCGATGACAGACCGCGCTCCACCGGCTGCATCATGGCGATGAGATCAGGCGAATGCGGCCCCTCTTCTCCTGCGGCGCGCAGTTCATCCAGCGTTGCCGCCTCCATCTCTTTGAATGGTCCGACCCTCGTGCGACGCAGTGCGGTGATATGGCCGAAACAGCCGAGCAGGCGACCAAAATCACGCGCAAGTGCCCGAACATAGGTGCCTTTTCCGCATTCCGCCTCGAAGGTGGCGGTATCCTCTGTCTGGTCCACCAGCCTGAGCGCAGTGATCTCCACCTCGCGTGGCTGCAGCGGCACAATCTCGCCGTCACGCGCCAGATCATAGGCGCGCTCGCCCTGAACTTTCAGCGCCGAGAATTGCGGTGGTGTCTGCAGGATCACCCCCATGAAACGCGGCAGGATGGCCTCGATTTGGGCGGTGGTTGGTCGCTCGGCAGCGGAATTCACCATCTCGCCATCGCTGTCGTCGGTGTTGGTTTCCACGCCCCAGGTCACAGTGAAGCGATAGGCCTTCTCGCCATCCATCACGTAAGGCACGGTCTTGGTCGCTTCGCCGAAGGCCAGCGGCAGAATTCCCGAAGCAAGCGGGTCAAGCGTGCCGGCATGACCGGCCTTGTCGGCCTTGTAGAGCCGCTTGACGACGGACAGGGCATGCGTGGAGGTGACGCCGACCGGCTTGTCGAGCACGATCCAGCCGTCAACCTTCAGCCGTTCGCGGCGGGGCTTGCTCATGGATCAGTCTTCTTCGCTTGTGTCTTTGGCGGCGTCCTGGGCCGTATCGCGCTTGACGCGCGGATCATGCAGCAGGCGGTCGATGCGTGCGGCTTCGTCAAACTGCTCGTCGAAGCGGAACCGCAGATCTGGCATGAAACGCATGTCGCGCATCTGCTTGCCCAGAAGGCCCTTGATGTAGCGCACGTTTCTGGCAAGCGCCTTGACCACGATCTTCCCGCCCGTTCCGCCCAGAGGCATCACGTAGACCGTAGCAATCTTCAGATCAGGCGACAGCCGCACCTCTGGTACCGTAATGATCTTGCCGTCGAGGTCGGGATCGTTCACCTGCCTGCGCGACAGAATATCTGCCAGTGCATGGCGCATGAGTTCGCCAACGCGGAGCTGACGCTGGGAGGGACCGGAAGTGGATGAATCTGATCTTGCCATGAACCATTCTCGCGGGATCGAACCGGACGAAGGGTGAGGGGGCTGCTCGTTGGAACAGCCCCGATTAAACGGAAACCTCGACGAGCCGCCGCCTCACAGCGACCGCTTGATCTCCTCGACGCGGTAGCACTCGATGACGTCGCCCGCGCGCATGTCTTCGTATTTCTCGAAGGCCATGCCGCATTCCTGGCCGGTCTGTACGTCCTTGACCTCGTCCTTGAAGCGCTTGAGCGTCTTGAGCGTGCCTTCGTGGATGACGACGTTGTCGCGGATGAGGCGCACGCCCGCGCCGCGTTCCACCTTGCCGTCGGTGACCATACAGCCTGCCACCTTGCCGACCTTGGTGATGTTGAAGACTTCCTGGATCTTGGCATTGCCCAGCGTCGTCTCACGCAGCGTCGGCGCCAGAAGGCCCGACATGGCGGATTTGATGTCGTCCACCAGATCATAGATGATGTTGTAGTAGCGGATTTCGACACCTGCCCGCTCGGCCGCCTCACGGCCTTCCTTGTGGGCGCGGACATTGAAGCCCAGAATCACGGCACCGGTCGTGTTGGCCAGTGTGACATCCGATTCGCTGATGCCTCCGACGCCGGAATGGATGATTCGTGCTGCAACTTCCTCGGTACCGAGCTTTTCCAGCGAACCTGCAATGGCTTCCACCGAACCCTGCACATCGCCCTTGATCAGCAGCGGGAATTCCTTCTTCCCGGCCACCTTGATCTGGCTCATCATGTCAGCGAGTGACCGCGTGGCACCAGCCCCGCGAGCGACCATTTTGTCGCGCTTCTGCCGCGTGCGGTACTCCGTGATCTCGCGGGCACGCGCTTCGGTTTCCACCACCGCGACCCGGTCTCCTGCTTCTGGAGCCGCCTGGAAGCCAAGGATTTCGACCGGAGCCGAAGGCCCGGCGAATTCGACATTTGCACCCTTGTCGTTGATGAGGGCGCGAATGCGGCCCCATTCGGAACCCGCCACCACGATATCACCGTGGATCAGCGTGCCACGCTGCACGAGAACGGTTGCAACAGGGCCGCGACCGCGGTCCAGCTTCGCTTCGATCACGCTGCCTTCGGCAAGCCGGTCCGGGTTGGCCTTGAGGTCAAGAATATCGGCCTGAAGCTGGATGAGCTCCAGCAATTTGTCGAGATTCTGGCCTGTCTTGGCCGAAATTTCCACCTCGATCGTGTCGCCACCCATGCTTTCCACCTGCACATTGTGCTGGAGGAGGTCGGTCTTCACCCGCTCTGGTTTCGCATCGGGCAGGTCGATCTTGTTGATGGCCACAATCATCGGAACATTGGCAGCCTTGGCGTGGGCAATGGCCTCAATCGTCTGCGGCATGACCGAGTCATTGGCAGCCACAACGAGCACCACGATATCTGTCACCTTGGCACCACGGGCGCGCATGGCCGTAAAGGCCGCGTGGCCCGGCGTATCGATGAAGGTAAGCAGGCCGCCCAGTGGCGACGTGATCTGATAGGCACCGATATGCTGGGTGATGCCGCCGGCTTCGCCTGAGACGACATTGGTCTTGCGGATCGCATCCAGCAGCGAGGTCTTGCCGTGGTCGACATGGCCCATGATCGTGATGACCGGTGGACGGTGCCGCAAGGTCTCCTCGGGATCAGGCAAGCCGAAGAGACCTCCCTCGACATCCGATTCCGAAACGCGCTTGACCGTGTGCCCCATCTCCACCGCGATGAGTTCGGCAGTGTCAGCGTCGATCACATCGGTGATCTTGTGCATCTGTCCCTGCTTCATCAGCATGCGGATGATGTCCACGCCGCGCTCCGACATGCGGTTCGCGAGCTCCTGAATGGTGATGGTATCGGGAAGAACAACCTCGCGGAACACCTTTTCCTTCTGCTCGTCCTGTCCACCCTTCATGCGCTGCACGCGGCGGCGATAGGCGGCAACAGAACGTGTGCGCTCCTCTTCGGTCGCGAAGGCATTGGTGACGGTCAGTCGGCCGCGGTCACGGCTTTCGGCACCCTTTGTCGGGCGCTCCGCCTTGACAACGACGCCACCGCGACCGCGCTTGGCAGCCAGACCCTCAAGGTCCATGATGGCATCGCGTGACGAACGGCTGGCACCGCTGCCGGGGGGTGCGGTGCGGCGGTTTTCCTGAATGAGCGGTTCGGCAGGTGCTGTCGGCGCGCGTCCAAAGCCGAAGCGGGCCGGACCAGCGCTGCCACCACCGGCAGGGCGCGGGCCACGGTCGCCGAAGCCGCCGCTCGTGCCAAATCCACCTGGCCTTGGACTGCGATCGCCACCAGGGCCAGCGGGACGAGGTCCACGGTCGGCAAAGCCTCCGGGCCTTTGTCCGCGATCACCCTCCGGGCGCGGACCACGATCACCAAATCCACCGGCCGGGCGGGGTGGTCTGTCGCCAAACCCGCCAGCCGGACGGGGGTTGCGGTCGGCAAAGCCTGCGGGACGAGGCCCCCGGTCACCATCGGTGCGGGGGGCACGGTCTCCAAAGCCTTCCGTGCTGCGCGGCGCGCGGTCAGCAGATGGCGGACGGGGACTGTCCAGTCTCGGCGGGCGGTCTCCATAAGCGCGCGGCGCGTCAAAGCGCGGGCCATCGGCTGGACGCGGAGCACGCGGCTCCTCGCCAAGCCGCCGCACGGCTTCCTGCTGGCCGCGACGCTTCAGTTCATCCTCGCGGTAACGGCGATCTTCCTCGTCACGCTTGCGGGCTTCGGCAGCATCTCGCTCGCGCTGTTCGACATCCTGCCGCGCATCGCGCTGGCGGGCGTCCTGTTCCGCGATCTTGCGGGCATCTTCCTCGACACGGGCTGCGTCCATAAGGACGGCCTGACGCGCATTCTGCTCACTTTCGGACAGGGTGCGGAGCACCATCCCGCCTGAAGCCGGTCGCTGCTGCAGGGCGGGTTTCAACGAAACCGGGGCTGTCCCCTTGGGATCCATCGTTCCCATGGGTTGCTGATCACGAACCGGACCTCCGACAGGGCCCGGCGCACGGCGCTTCACGACCTCGACGGCCACCGTCTTCGAACGGCCATGCGAGAAGCTCTGGCGCACGGTGCCCGCACCGCCATCATTCGGCCGCGGCTTCAGAGACAACGTGCCCTTGCCAGGTACGCTCAATGTCTTGTCGCCGGGGGTGTTGGGATCGCTCATCCAGTTCGCCGTCCTAAATCTCTTTGGTCACAACAAGGGTTTTGTGCTGTCAGATCGCGTGATCGTCCAACACCAAAGGGCCGGTCGATGCGGGTTTGTCATCCGCATCCGGCCCAGTTTCATTCAGGGGTCCGAGCCGGAATCTCTCCAGCCGTTGGCACCTCTTCACGAAGGCATCGCAGGCGGGTCCCGCCAGCAACGCGGCGTGTATGGCATTTTCCCGCCCCAAAGCCAAATCCAATTCGTGGCTCGCGAACGGAGAAAAGACGGCAATCGCCGCTTCTCCCGCATAGTTGCGCCTGACGGCTTGCAAAATCTTCCGTCGACCGTCCTCGCCGCCGTCATGCGCGCTGACAAGCGCACTGACATTTCCCTTGCCGATGGCCGCTTCCACCTTGGAGAAGCCGGTGATGACCAGGCCTGCCTTGTTGGCCATCGCCAGCGACTGGCGCGCATCAGTCAAAAGCATCAGGTCGGTCTGGTCCGCAAGATCGGGAGGTATGACCACAGGCTGCTTGAGGCTACGGACGAAGGCCTTCTTGCGCAGCGCTTCCTCAAGCGCGAGACGTGTGCCGTTCACCCAGACACCGCGCCCGGGCAGCTTGTTCCGGA
The DNA here is from genome assembly GCA_031377545.1 of Hyphomicrobiales bacterium. Taxonomy (GTDB): domain Bacteria; phylum Pseudomonadota; class Alphaproteobacteria; order Rhizobiales; family Beijerinckiaceae; genus JADCCX01. The sequence goes on from JANMFA010000406.1 coordinate 6,498, forward strand.
TATCCGGCGTCAGCCGTCCGTCCGGATCAAGCACAAACCGGATCAGCACGCCAACAGGCAGGACCAACCGCGTGGCGACGCAGGTCCTGTTGGGTCCCTTTTCCTCGTCGCCGTCGCGCACGCTGGTTCCGCTCCCGCCCTACATCGGATTACCCGGCAGCCGCTTCCGTGGTCGCTTCTTCTGTCACGGGAGCCTCGATCCAGCCCGCCTTCACACGTGCGGACATGATCATGGACTCGCAGTCGTCGCGACCGAGATCAAAACCATCAAGGAAGCCGGCCTGACGCACGTTCTGGCCGTCCTTGCGCTCGGTCCAGCCCGCAAGGTCATCGGTCGCGCAGCCCGCGAGATCCTCGATGCTCTTCACATCGTTCTCGCCAAGCTTGACCATGATCGCCGTCGTTACACCTTCGACACCGCGCAACTCATCAAGCACGCCGAGCGCCGTGCGCTTGGTATCGAAGTCGGTCTCGATGGCATCAAGGTGCTCCTGCGCCCGCCGCTTGATCTCGATGGCAGTGTCGGCGTCAAACCCGTCAATGGACGTCAGGTCAGAATCGTCGACATAGGCCAGTTCCTCGACCGAACGGAATCCTTCTGAGGCCAGCAGCTGACCCACAACCTCGTCGACATTCAGCGCTTCCATGAAGATCTGCGTGCGGCTCAGGAATTCCTTCTGCCGACGCTCGCTTTCCTCGGCCTCGGTCAGGATGTCGATGTCCCAGCCGGTGAGCTGCGAGGCAAGGCGCACGTTCTGGCCGCGACGGCCAATGGCCAGCGACAGCTGCTCGTCGGGAACAACCACCTCGATGCGTTCGGAATCCTCATCGAGAACCACCTTCGCCACTTCTGCAGGCTGCAACGCGTTGACGATGAAGGTTGCCACATCCTCGGACCAAGGAATGATATCGATCTTTTCACCCTGCAGCTCGCCGACGACAGCCTGCACGCGAGAACCGCGCATACCGACGCAGGCACCGACCGGATCGATGGAGGAATCGCGACTGATCACCGCGATCTTGGCGCGCGATCCCGGATCACGGGCCACGGCCTTCACGGTGATGATGCCATCATAGATTTCGGGCACTTCCTGAGCAAACAGCTTGGCCATGAACTGCGGGTGCGTCCGCGACAGAAACACCTGCGGTCCGCGCTGCTCGCGCCGCACGTCATACAGGAAGCAGCGGATCCGGTCGCCGGGACGGAACATCTCGCGCGGGATCAGTTCGTCGCGGCGCACCACCGCTTCCGACTTGCCCAGATCGACGATGACATTGCCATACTCGACCCGCTTGACAGTGCCATTGACGATCTCGCCGATGCGATCCTTGTACTCGTCGTACTGGCGCTCGCGCTCGGCATCACGGACTTTCTGGACGATGACCTGCTTGGCCGACTGGGCGGCGATGCGGCCGAAATCGAAGGGTGGCAACGTTTCGGCAATGGCATCACCGACCTGTGCCGCCGGATTGCGCCGACGCGCGTCCACCAGTGTGATCTCGCGGGAGTCGTTCTCAATCTGCTCAACCACGTGCAGGTGGCGAGACAGGCGCAACTCACCGGTCTTGCCGTCGATCTGCGCATGCACGTCCGTTTCCGCGCCATAGCGTGAGCGGGCGGCCTTGGCGATTGCATCTTCCATCGCCTCGATCACGATTGACCGCTCGATTTGCTTCTCGCGGGCGACCGCATCGGCGATTTGCAGCAGTTCCAGTCGGTTGGCGCTGATTGCCATCGTCTCGTCTCCTCGTTGTATTCCGTTCGTGTCAGTTCATGCCGTGGTTGTCTTGTCGGCGCTTGTCCGGCTTGCGGGCAGGTTTTTTGGCAGCGCCCACCATCTTGGGGGCGCTGCCCTTGTTCAGGGACTTCTTCGCACCCGGCTTCAGGCCAGCTGTCGGCTTGGCCTGACGGCCCAGTGCCGCGTCGATCAATGCGTCGGTCAGAACCAGCCGCGCTTCCGCCATGTCCGTCATCGGCAGCGCGCAATCCACCAGTTCGCCTTCCTTGGCATCCGGACGGCGGATTGTGGCGAGCGTTGCATCGGAAGAGACCAGTTCGCCCCGGAAACGCTTCCGTCCATGCGCTGCAACAGCCATCTCGATGCGGATCTCGTGGCCGATCCAGCGGGAGAAATCGACGGCCCGGACCAGTGGTCGGTCGATTCCCGGCGAGGAAACCTCCAGATGATAGGGCCGGTCCATCGGGTCTTCGACATCAAGAACCGGCGAAATGGCCTTGCTGACCGCCTCGCAATCCTCGACGCCCATCGTGCCATCGCTGCGCTCGGCCATGATCTGCACGGTGCAGCCGTTCTGGCCGGTGATTTTCACGCGTACCAGGCGAAAGCCCACGTCATCGATCGCAGGCGCGACAATGGTCGCGATCCGCGCGGCGATGCCGGTTTCAAGGATGAGCCTTGGCTCGTCCATCGTCTCTCCTGGTGCAGCGGGACCGAAAACCAATAAAAAAGAGCGGGTCCCGAGGGGCCCACTCTCATCAAGCGATCAATCGCACAATAAGGTCAGTGGCGTCGATATGGACCAGAGCCAGGAATTTTTCAAGTGTTTTTGCCAATGCCAGCAAACTGCGTCACCCAAGGTAACCTGCTGGTGAGAGTTGGCAGTTATAGTGCAGGTGACATTGTGGGAGTCTGGCCGGGCAGCGGCGACATGGGGCTGGCCGGGCAAATTCCATTTTTGCGGGATGCGGGATGATCGGGGGTGCGGGACCCGGACAGATCGTGAGAAAGCTGGAGTTGCGTAGTGTCTCAGACTTCCCATGCCCTGAACGATCTCAAAGCAGCTTTTGCGGCCAAGGATGAACTGGCGCGTGAAAGCACGATCGACAAGATCACCGACCTGTTTGTGGCTGGTGCGCCGCAATTCTCCGAAAGCCATGTTGCGCTTTTTGACCAGGTCATCGGACTGCTGGCGGAGGTGATCGAAATCCGGGCGCGGGCGAGACTTTCCGGCAAACTGGCCGATATCGCCAATGCGCCCCCCAATCTGGTGCGCAAACTGTCGCGTGATGAGATTGCCGTGGCCCGCCCGGTCCTGACCCGATCTCCCCGACTGACCGACAAGGATCTGGTGGATGCAGCCCGGTTTGGCGGCCGGGATCACATGCTGGCGATTTCTGAACGCCGCGATCTTTCGGAGCCCGTCACCGATGTCCTGGTGGCGGAAGGAGACCGCGTGGTGGTCAACGCCGTTGCCAGCAACCCGACAGCCCGGTTTTCCGCCAAAGGCTACGATTCTCTCATCGGCAAGTCGCGGGCCGACGAACTCCTGCAGGCAGCCCTAGGGCGCCGGAATGATATCCCGCAGCGGCACATGTCCGTGCTCTTCGAACTGGCGAAAAAGGCGGCCCGCGAGAGACTTCAGAACGACCATGGTGGCATGGGACGCAGGGCGGTTTCCGATGCCGTCAATGCAACAGCCCGCGATATCGTGGCTGAAACACGTGCACGGTCCGAGGCCTACAAGGCTGCCGTGCAGCAGGTTTCGGGTCTTATGCAGGAAAATGCCCTGAACGAGCCCGCGCTTGTTGATTTTGCCCGTCAGGGCATGGTCGATCACGCTATCGTTGGACTGTCCTACCTCAGCAAGCTGCCGCTCGCCATGGTGGAGCGGGCCATCACATCGGCAGACAACGATGCGCTCCTGATCATCGGTCGTTCGATCAGCCTGGCCTGGACGACCGTGCGGCAGTTGTTCGCGCTGCGCCAAGAGCACAAGCCTTCGGTTCGTCAGCTCGAACAGCTTGCGGACAGCTACGGCAAGCTCACGCCAGCGACAGCCCAGCGCGTCCTGCGCTTCCTCCACGCCCGCGAAAGTGCGGTCGCAGCCCGGAGTTGAGTCAGATGACCCGCTTGCGGAAGGTGAGATACGTTGGCATCCGACCTTCACGGATGGCCTTTTCCTCGTAGCGGGTACCGGGCCAGCCAGCATAGGGCGTCGTCCAGTCTGGCGACCCGGTTGCAAGCCATTGCAGCTCTGGCATGGGCATGATCCGCGCAAGGGTCCAGCCGATGTAGTCATCGATGTCACTGGCGAACCGGAAGCTACCACCGGGCATTAGCGCCCGTACGATCAAGAGGAGTGACTCTTCCGAGATGAAACGCCGTTTGCGCTGGCGGCGCTTGGGCCAGGGGTCGGCATAGAGAAGGTCGATTTCGGAAATGCTGGCCTCCGGAAGTTTCCTCAGAAGCCGCGTTGCATCCTCGTCGAACACGCGGATGTTGCCGATCTGCTGTTTGTCGATCTCCATCAGGAGCTTGGCCATGCCATTGACGAAGGGCTCAACCCCGATGAACCCTGTGTCGGGGCTTTCCTTGGCCCTGTGGATCAAGTGTTCACCGCCACCAAAGCCGATCTCGAGACGGACGGACGACGGTGTCAGGACAAACAACCGTGGCGGATCGAGCAACCCGTCGCCCAGCGGTATCCGCAGGCGCGCCAGGCCATCCGCCCAGATGCGGGATTGCAGGCTCCTGAGGGTCTTGCCCTTGGAGCGACCGAAGAAACGCGCGCGTTCTGGTGTCTCTTGTGTGGTCATGCAGGCCGTTGTGATCAAGAAAAAGGGCCAGCCCGAGAGCCAGCCCTTGGTATTGCATGGCGTGCCGGAAAAATTCAGGCAACCGCCTTCTTCAGGGCATCGACGAGATCCGTGCGCTCCCAGGAGAAGCCGCCGTCGCGCATCGCCTTGCGGCCGAAATGGCCATAGGCAGAGGTACGAGCGTAGATCGCTTTGTTGAGATCGAGGTGGGTGCGGATGCCACGGGGCGAAAGGTCCATCACCTCGCCCAGTGCCTTCTCCAGTTTGGCTTCATCAACCTTGCCGGTGCCATAGAGATCGACATAGATCGACAGCGGCTTGGCCACGCCGATGGCGTAGCTAAGCTGGATGCTGCAGCGGTCGGCCAGCTTGGCTGCGACAACGTTCTTGGCGAGATAGCGTGCAGCGTAAGCCGCGGACCGGTCGACCTTTGTCGGGTCCTTGCCGGAAAACGCGCCGCCACCATGCGGTGCCGCTCCGCCGTAGGTGTCCACGATGATCTTGCGGCCGGTCAGGCCACAATCGCCGTCCGGACCGCCGATCACGAACTTGCCGGTCGGGTTGACGTGCCAGACCGTGTCCTTGGTGATCCAGCCTTCCGGCATGGTCTCGCGGATGACGGGTTCGACGATCTTCTGCACTTCCTTTGACGACAGCTTTGGATCCATATGCTGGGTGGACAGCACAATCTGCGTCACTCCGACGGGCTTGCCGTCGATGTATTTCACCGTGACCTGGCTCTTCGCGTCGGGTCCGAGAACGCCGCAGCCACGCTCACCGGCCTTGCGGTACTTGTTGAGCACTTCGAGAATCTTGTGTGCGTAGAAGATCGGTGCAGGCATCAGGTCGGGGGTTTCGCGGCAGGCATAGCCGAACATGATACCCTGGTCGCCTGCGCCTTCGTCCTTGTTGCCAGCCGAATCGACGCCTTGTGCGATATCCACGGATTGTGGATGCAGGAGAACATCGATCTTGGCCTTCTTCCAGTGAAAACCGTCCTGCTCGTAGCCGATCGCCTTGATCGCCTTGCGAGCCACAGACTTCACCTTGCTCTTCATGGTTTTTTCGTCGAGCGATGTGCGGACTTCTCCGGCAATGACCACGCGGTTGGTTGTAGCCAACGTTTCGCATGCCACGCGGACCGCCCAGGGGCTCATGCCCGACTTGGCCGCTTCCCTGAAAAACAGGTCAACAACCTCATCGGAGATCCTGTCGCAGACCTTGTCTGGATGGCCTTCGGAAACGGATTCGCTGGTGAAAAGAAATTCAGAACGGACCACTGCGCGGCCTCCGGTTTTTCAACTATGCTAAAATCTGGCTGCTTCAATGCCTGCTGCGGCCATCTTGACGGCGCGGCTCATAATCCAGATGCGTTCGTCAGGTCAATCAAAATCAGCGATTTCGTTCGACTCAAAGAACGTTAGTCGCCGTCCTCCGAAGCCATCGCGTGGATCAGATCGATGATTTTCTTGCGCAGTTTGGGTTCCTTGATCTTCTGAAAGGCGCTGATCAACTGGATGCCCTCTGCGCTGCGGGCGAAATCGGCTGAAAACGGTTCGGTGACCGCTTCCGAGATGCCCGAAATCAATTCGGATTCGGCCTGCGTGCCCTCGAAGAAGAAATTGACAGGAACCCCGAGAACTTTCGCAGCAAGCTGGAGCCGGCTGGCACCAACTCTGTTGGTGCCCTTTTCTCTGAGTTACAGAAGAAGCTAATGGAGCCACCATGAAGCGGAAGCGGTTTGTTAGAGTGAACGCCCGCAAGGTGCAGGAGTCCAGACATCGCAGTCGGTGAATGTACTCGGGCCCG
>JANMFA010000435.1:0-2582 GCA_031377545.1 Hyphomicrobiales bacterium
CCGAGAGCCGCCGTGAAATTGGCCCAGCGCCGCTCCATTCGTCCGTAGACAGAGGATGTCTGACGGGGCGGCCATCGATCTCGCGTACCGGAATCAACCCGGCGAAGGTGCCGGTGGCGAAAGCCTCGTCGGCCCCGTAGACATCATAAAGCGAGAAGTGCTTTTCGAAGACCGGAATGCCCAGTTCTTTCGCCAGTCTGATCATGTTGCCGCGGGTGATGCCGGGGATGCAGTACTGTCCGGTCGACGTCCACAATTCGCCGCGCCTGACGATGAAGAAATGCGTCGAATTGCAGGTCGCGACAAAACCGTGCGGGTCGAGCATCAGTGCCTCATCCGCACCGGCATTTGCTGCCTGAATACAAGCGGTTATGCAGTTCAGCTTGGAATGTGAATTAAGCTTCTGATCTTGCACATCGGGGTAACCCCGGCGCACGTTCACGGTGTGGAGCGTCAACCCCTTTTCGAACTTTTCAGGGTTGGCGGTCTTGTACTCGGGAATAATGACAATCGTTGGAGCGCCAATGGTCACGCGCGGGTCCTGATATGGCGTGGCTTTGACACCGCGCGTCACCATCAGGCGGATGTGCACGCCATCATCCATCTTGTTGGCGTCAAGACAGGCGAAGAGGCGTTTCACCACTTCATCTGGTTTGAGGCCGATGTCCATGAAGATGGCTTTTGCACCCTCATAAAGTCTTTCGATATGTTCGCGCAGAAAAGGAATGCCGCCCTTCACCATGCGAAGGCCTTCCCACACGCCATCGCCCAAGATGAAACCGGAGTCGAACACCGACACCATGGCTTGCGCTCTTGGCACGAGTTCACCGTTGACGGAAATCAGGATGTCGAGATTGCGCGGGTCGATCTTGATCTCGTGGATGGATTGCGGGACATTTTTCATGCTCTCCAATTATCCGTCCAGCAGCGTAAAATCAATTGCTAGAGCAGGTCAGCGACCGGCCATTGCATTTGTTTGGCGCGTGGGCGAACGCCGGGGGCATCATGCTTCTCGCAATGGCCAGTATCATCGGATACGTCCCTGTTGGTGGTGTAGCTCGGCGGAGCAAGCCGCTCGCGAAGCGCGCCCATCGGGAGCGCCGTAGCGAGCGAGCGGCTTGCGGTGGTCATTGCTGATTCCCGGTTAGAGTTGGGTTGCGAACCAAGCAACATCAACGAGGAATAGAACAATGACCGAGCCCATGATGGACTTTCAGGCGCTGGTGGAAAAGACCCCGGATGCCGATATTTTGCGCGACATGATTGCCTTTGCCGCCGAGCGGTTGATGGCGATGGAGGTTCAGGCCAGAACCGGTGCGGCGCACGGCGAGAAGAACCCGGACCGCCTGGCCCAGCGCAACGGCTATCGCGAGCGCGACTGGGAGACGCGGGCCGGAACGGTGGAGCTGCGCATCCCGAAGCTCAGGACCGGATCGTACTTCCCAAGCTTCCTCGATCCACGGCGGATGGCCGAGAAGGCGCTCACCGCCGTCATTCAGGAAGCTTACATACAGGGCATCTCGACGCGCTCCGTCGACGATCTGGTGAAAGCCATGGGGATGAGCGGCGTGTCCAAGAGCCAGGTCTCGAGACTCTGTGAGGAGATCGACGGCAAGGTCAAGGCGTTCCTCGAGCGGCCCATCGAGGGTGACTGGCCCTATCTGTGGATTGACGCCACCTATCTCAAAGTCCGGCGTGGCGGGCGCATCGTCTCGGTTGCGGTGATCATCGCCATCGGTGTCAATGCCGATGGCAGGCGCGAGGTTCTGGGCCTCGAAGTGGGACCCTCGGAAGCCGAGCCCATCTGGACGGAGTTCCTGCGCAAGCTCACACGCCGTGGCCTGAAAGGCGTCAAGCTCGTCATCTCGGATGCCCATGAAGGGCTGAAAGGCGCCGTCACCAAAGTGCTCTCCGCCACCTGGCAGCGCTGCCGGGTGCACTTCATGCGCAACGTGCTGGCCCATGCCGGAAAGAGCGGGCGGCGCGTGGTCTCGGCCTTCATTGCCACGGCCTTCGCCCAGGACACGCCCGAAGCGGCCAAGGCGCAATGGCGCAGTGTGGCGGACCAGATCAGGCCCAAAGTGCCGAAGCTCGCAAAGATCATGGATGAGGCCGAGCAAGATGTGCTGGCCTACATGACCTTTCCCAGAGAGCACCGGGCCAAGCTGCATTCCACCAACCCCATCGAGCGTCTCAACGGCGAAATCAAGCGCCGCACCGATGTCGTCGGCATCTTTCCCAACGACGCCGCCATCATCCGCCTCGTCGGCGCTCTCCTCATCGAACACAACGACGAATGGGCCGTGCAGCGCGCCAGATACATGAGCCTTGAAACAATGGCCCCCTTGAGCGATGATCCCATCGTCATTCTCTCGGCTGTGCCAACGGCATGACCAGCCCAACCCTCGCAGGGCATCAGCGTGCCGCAGAAGCTACACCACGCTGAGGGACAGTATCGCGAAGCATACCTGCACCTGAAGGTTGGCTGTTACAAGGAGCAGAAACAATTGGTCGTTCGGTTTGCCCGCGTCTCGCTACTCTGCTGTTCATCGGCTCTGGATTTAGGTTCGCGATAAACAACC